>CBFGLP010001257.1:0-2748 GCA_965649595.1 uncultured Myxococcales bacterium
GGATCCAGCGATCGAGGCGCTGGATCTCCGCGTCGCTCAAGCCGGAGTAGGCCTTGGCGATCGGTACCAGCTCGGCGCTCTCGCCCTCCGCCGCGGCTGGCCGCCAGACCGCGAAGGTGTAGTCGGTGAACAGGTTGGCTCGGCGCCCGTGTCCAGCTTGCGCATAGACGAGCACGGCGTCGACGGTCAGCGGATCGATCTTCCACTTCCACCACGGACCACGGCGGCGCCCGTGGCCATAGGCCGAGTCGCGTCGCTTGAGCATCAAGCCTTCGACCGCGCGATCGCGCGAGCCTTGGCGCAGCGCCGCCAGCTCCGACCAGCTCGCCGCCTCGACCCGCGGTGACGCGCGGATGGGCTCGGGCGCCGCGTCGCAGAGCGGCTCGAGCAGCGCTCGGCGCTCACTCAGCGGACGCTCGCGCAGGTCTTCGCCTGCGTGCTCGAGCAGATCGAACACGACGTAGGCGACCGGCACCTCGGCCAGCAGCTTCTTGCCGACCTGCTTGCGGTTGAGCCGACGTTGCAGCTGGGCGAAGGGCATCGGACGATCGCCCTCGCGATCCCAGGCCAGGATCTCGCCGTCGAGCACCAGCCCCTCGGGCAGCTCGCCCGCCGCCTCGACCAGCTCGGGGAAGCGATGCTCGACCCGCTCCTCGCCGCGCGACCACAACGCGATCGTCTCGCCGCGTCGGATCAGCTGCGCCCGGATCCCGTCCCACTTCCACTCGACCTGCCAGTCTTCCAGCGCGCCGAGCTGCTCGTGCGGCTCGCCCTCGAGCGGTGACGCGAGGAAGAAGGGGTAGGGCCGGCCCTCGTCGGCCGAGCTGCCCTCGCCCTCGGGGGCGAGCAGCTCGGCGACGTACTCGGGCGTCGGTCGCCAGTCGCCCATCATGCGGGCGGCCACCGTCGCGCGCGGCAGCTTGGCGTGCTCGGCCACCGCTCGCACGACCAGCGTCGTCGACACGCCGACGCGCAGCTCTCCGGTCAGCAGCTTGCCGAGCAAGAACACCTGCTCGCGCGGGAGCAGCTGCCACCAGCGAACGACCTCGCCTCGACGCGTGGGCTCGTCGCGCTCACGCAGCGCCTCGATGCGGCCCTCGACCCAGGTCCGCAAGCTGGCGTGCTCGAGCTCTGCTCGCGCCTTGCGAATTTCATCGGTGTCCTCGCTCGCGTGCATGCGCGCGCGGGTGTCGAGCAGCAGCGCCGCCGTCTCGGCGAAGTCGCCGACGACCGCGAGGCAATCGTCGAGCATCCACATCGGCATCGCCGTGGCTTGCTCGAGCCAGGCCATCAGCTCGCGCGCGCCGACCAGTCGCTTGAACCGGCGACCGGACAAGAAGAACAGCGCCCACGCGAGATCACCAGCCGGGGCGCTGGAAAAGTACTCGATCAGCGCCGCGACCTTGGCGTGGGTCGACGTGGTCGCGTCGAGGGCTGTGTAGAGCGCAGCGAAGCGCTCGAGGCCACGCTCGCTCGTGCCGACTTCGGTGGCGATCAGGTGCGGCTCGCCAGACATCGAGACATGACCCTGACCCGAACCGGGCGTCGGCGGGAAGCATCGACCTCGGATCGCGTGCTGGTGCCCCGCGCCGCAATTCGCAGCTCGGATGGGGCAAGCCGCGCCGCGAGGCGCAGCCCGCTAGCGGCGGAGGTTGGACGCGAGCTCGGCCTGGTGGTCCGAGAGCCGCGCGTCGAGCTCGAGCAGGAACCCACGCGCGAGCTTGACGTGAACGGCCCTGAGCGCCGCGTCATCCAGCGCTCGCACCTGCATCCGCACGTGCTCGGTCACGCCTTGCGGGGCGCTCTCGGGCTCGGCGACCAGCTCCGCTGTGGCGGCGCGCTCTCGGACCACACCGGCGACCACGCAGAACAGGGCGTACTTCAGATCGAGGGGGCTGACTTCGTTGGACATGGAAGGCTCCTTTGGACCGAGGCGCGGTCCGAGGCGTCGTTGAGCAGCGCGTGTAAGTGGGTCTGCGCCCATCGTTCGCAGCTATCTGATGTGTCCCGGGTCGCCAGCTCGCGCAGGCGCACGACCCTGGAGCTCATCGGGCCCTGCACGGGGTCGAGCGGCAGCAGGACCGAGACGAGGAACTGAGCCCGATCGATCTGCTGGAGATCGTCGAGCAAAGGATCCTCGAGATCGAAGGTCCGCATCCGCAAGGGCGGATCAACCCCGACTCGGCCTCCGGTCTCGAAGTCGATCGCCCTGACACCCTCGCTGGTGGCGATCAGGTTGGCCAGCTTGGCATCACCCCAATAGAGGCCTGCGTCGTGCATTCGGCCGATGATGTCCCAGCTCGCCTGCAGGTGGTCGACGCCAAGTCGGCGATCGAGTCGCAGCGTCATCAAGGTGTCGCCCAACAAGCGCTCGGTGACCAACGCGGCCCAGCGCCCATGATCGTGCGTGTCGACTCGCCGGGGGGCGAGCGACTCGAGGCCGAGCTGCTCGAGCGCTGCGAAGAAGCGTTGGGCCCGTCGCACGAGCGCGGTGCCGTCGGTGCCGTCGTCCTGGACCTCGCCAGCCGGGTAGCCGAGCAGCAAGATCACCTCGCGGTAGCTCGGGCTGCTCACGTCGAGCGCCTTGAACACGCCGCCCTTGCCTCGCTGCACCAAGGCCTCGATGGTCGGAAAGCGGGCCAGGAACGCCCGCAGCTCCGCCCGCGGAGGCTCGGGGCGCAGGTGGGGCGCCAGCGGATCCTCGACCTGCTCGGGGACCGCGCCGCGTCGGCTGCGGCGGTCGTCGAG
>CBFGLP010001258.1:0-2689 GCA_965649595.1 uncultured Myxococcales bacterium
TTCCAGTTCCACCACCTGCTGCCCGAGTTCTCGGCGCTCGAGAACGTGATGATGCCGGCCCTGATCGCCCGGCTCCCGGTCAAGCAGGCGCGCGAGCGGGCCGAGGCGATGCTGGCCGCGGTCGCGATGAGCCACCGGCTCGCGCATCGACCCGGCGAGCTGTCCGGCGGCGAGCAGCAGCGGGTAGCGATCGCCCGCGCGCTGGTCATGCAGCCGCGCCTGCTCTTGGCCGACGAGCCGACCGGCAACCTCGACACCCGGACCAGCGACGAGGTCCACGAGCTGCTCTTCAAGCTCAACGAAGAGCACGCGCTGAGCATGCTGGTGGTCACCCACAACATGGAGCTGGCCGAGCGGATGCCTCGTGTGGTCCGCATGGCCGATGGTCGGATCCTCGAAGGCGGCGGCGACGACCTGCTCGGAGCCAGCCGGCGCCGACGCGCCCGCGCCCACGACTCGGGGGCCGAGGAACAAGACCCAGCCGCGAGCGGCGAGTAGCCCGTGAAGCATCCGCTCGAGCATGACCGGGTAGTCCGTCCGAGTTGGCCCGTTTGGGCCGGGATCGTGCGTGGCTCGAATCGCTGGGCGCAGCTCCTGCTAGCGCTCGTCTTGCTGGTGATCGTCGGCCTGCCGCGCGCGGCGGAGGCCAGCCCGCCCGGGTTCGGCGGCAACACGCTCAACCCCAGCGCCGAAGCGCGCCGGACGATGATCGAGCACCCCGAGGTCGACGGCGAGGTCTGGGGCGAGCCGATCAGCGAGATCCGCTTTCGCGGCAACCGCCGCGTCGAGTCCGAGGCGATGCAGCTCGAGCTCGACAGCAACGTCGGCGAGCTGGTCACGCCCGACAAGCTCGCCCGCGACATCAAGGCCCTGTGGGCGCTCGGCTACTTCGACGACGTCTACGTCGAAGGCGAGCTGACCCCGGCCGGCGTGGTCCTGACCTACGTGGTCAGCGAGCGCCCAGCGATCCGCAAGATCATCGTCGAGGGCAACAGCAAGGTAAAGCTCGACGACATCAACGAGGTGCTCGATCTCGAGACCAACTCGGTCCTCGATCAGACCAAGGTCCAAGCCAACGTCGAGAAGGTCAAGGCGCTCTACACCGAGCAGGGCTTCTTCCTGGCCGAGGTCGAGTCGGCGGTCCGCCCGGTCGAGGATCAGCCGGGCAAGGTCGACGTGGTGTTCGTGATCAACGAGGCCGAGGAGGTCATCGTTCGCAGCATCACCTTCGTCGGCAACAAGGCGATCAGCGACGACGAGCTGCGCAAGGTGATGATCACGCGGATCGGTGGCTACATCACCGTGATCACCAAGAAGGCCGGCGGCGTGTTCAACCGCGACGCGTTCGTGGCCGACTACGGCAACCTGCGCGCCTACTACATGGACAAGGGCTACTTCGACGCCGACTTCGAGGACGTCGAGCTCGCGCTCTCGCCCGATCGGCGCTTCGTCCACCTGACCGTGCCGGTCGACGAGGGCCCGCAGTACAAGATCGCCGCGATCACGGCGGCCGAGCAGACCCGGCCTGGTGAAGACCCGCTCTACCCGCCGGAGATCCTGGCCGAGTCGATCGACCCGGTCCTGCAAAAGGGCGACGTCGCCTCGGCCGGCAAGCTGCAGCTGATCCAGCAGGACATCGAGCGTCGCTACAAGGACAACGGCTACGCCTACGTCAACGTGGTCCCCAACTACCAGATGGACCGCGAGAAGCTGCTGGTCTACGTCGACTACCAGATCGACAAGGGCCCGCTGGTCTACATCGAGCGCGTCAACATCTTCGGCAACGACAAGACCTCGGACAAGGTCATCCGCCGCGAGGTCGTGCTCAAGGAGGGCGAGCTCTACTCGGAGAGCGGCAAGGAAGCGACCCAGCTGCGCGTGCTCCGGCTCGGCTACTTCAACGACGTCCAGATCTCGACCTCGCAGGGCAGCGCCGACGACAAGATCATCGTCAACGTCGAGGTCAGCGAGCGGCTGACCGGCACCTTCCAGATCGGCGCGGGCTTCTCGACGATCGAGAGCTTCGTCCTGCAGGCGCAGATCCAGTACGACAACTTCCTCGGCCGCGGCACCACGGTCGTGCTCAACGCCCAGCTGTCGAGCCTCCGGCGGCTGTTCCAGTTCAGCTACACCACCCGCTACTTCCTCGACAGCGACTGGTGGTTCATCTTCAACGTCTTCAACAGCTCGAACGTATTCACCTCGTTCACCCGAGACAGCACCGGCTTCTCGGTCAGCTGGGGCTATCCGATCCCCAAGGTGTTCGGGCTGACCGCGTTCGTCGGCTACAACCTCGAGTGGGTGCAGGTCGGGTTCGGGGCTGTTGGAGCGCTCGGCGGCATCCTCTCGCCCGGCGCGACCCAGGCGGTGCCCGACCAGGCGCTGATCAACAACCTGTTCGCCAACGGCTTGACCTCGGCGATCACCGCCCGGTTGGTCTACGACACCCGCGACAACGTGCTCTTCCCGACCTCGGGCATGTACCACCAGATCGCCGGCAAGTGGGCGAGCCGCTACTTCGGGTCGGACAACGAGTACAACCGCTACACGCTCGACTCGCGCTTCTACGTGCCGGTGATCCGCACGGATCGGCCGTTCCGCGCGTGGATGGTGTTCCGCACCAACTTCCAGATCGGCTACATCCACAGCCCCACGCGCCACGGCGTGCCGGTGTTCGAGCGCTACTTCC
>CBFGLP010001259.1:0-10763 GCA_965649595.1 uncultured Myxococcales bacterium
GCAGCCCATCATGTTCGCAATTGGGAAGCGCGACAGGTCGTCTTGGCCGCCGTCTTGGCTGCCCATGACCTCGGCGTAGCCGCGTTTGAGCGCTACACTGCGATGATCCTTCAGGAAGCGAGTGACGAGATGAACCAACTAATTCGTGACGAGTTGCGCAAGCGCTTCGCCGACATCGAGCTCTCGGAGTGGGAGCGCGAAGGGGCAGGCTTCAAGAAGGGGCACGCCGAAGGTCTCCAGAAGGGGATCGCCGAGGGTCTCCAGAAAGGCCACGCCGAAGGTCTTCAGAAGGGGATCGAGAAGGGCATCGAGAAGGGCATCGAGAAGGGCATCCGAACCGCCCTCCTCGACATTCTCGAGGTTCGCGGCTTCGCGCTCGACGAAGCCGCTCGTGCGAGGATCGAGACCTGCACGGACCTCGCCCTGCTCGACCACTGGCGTGCGCTCGCCAAGCGTGTCGACTCGCTCGATCAGCTCTTCGAGCGAGCCTGAGCGGGTCGAGCTCACTCTTCATGCTCGATCGGCACGCTGATCATGAGCTCCTCCCGCCCGCTCTCGGGCGGCGGAGGCAGCATCATGCTGAGCGCGGACTCCCGCACGCACTCGAGCAGCAGAGGGTCGTTGACCTCGTTGATGTCCGCGGCCTCGACCGACTCGACGACACCGCCGAGCTCCTCGTCGGCCACGGCCTCGAGGTTGATCGCCAGCATCCCCACGAGCTCGGGGTCGCGCTCGCGGGCTTGCTCGATGCACTCGTCGGCCAAGGGCATGAAGTCCCGGTTGAGGAGCTCGGCCAGCGCCTCGCGGCCGCCGATCCGATCGCGCAGGGTTCCTGGCGAAGAGGGGCGCTCGTCCTGCACGAGCGAGGGCGAAGACCCAGAGTCGGTGGTGGAGCGGGTCTCGAGCGATTGGAGGATCTGGGCTCGCAGAGCGTCCCGCTTGGCCCGAGCTTCGGGATCGCGGCGCGTGGCTCGTGGCGTGACCGAGGCTGATTCGCTCTGCGCTCGTGTGGCCTCGGACACCGAGGGCGTCCCTCGCTCGGATCGAGCGCTCGGACCTGCCCTACCTGACGCCGAGGTCGAGTCGTCGAGACTGCGCTGCCAGAGGAGCAAGAGCAACCCAACGACCGCTACGAGGCCGAGCAGCAGGGCTAGAGCGCGCCGTCGCACTCGCACACGCTAGCGAGGACGCCGGCCGATCTGACACGGCCAGCGATCACGCGCCGAGCCCCGCGAGCCGCTTACGAAAATCCTCGCTCGACTCTCCAGCTCGCCGCTCGGCTCGATCCGCGATCACCCCTCGCTCGAGCAGCACGGCGCGATCGACCGCCTCGGCGCTGACGTCGAGATCGTGGCTCGAGAGCAGCACCGCCGCCCCCCGCTTGGCCTCGTCGCGCAGCAACTCGACCAGCAACGCACGTCCCCCGCGATCCAGCGCGGTGAAGGGCTCGTCGAGGATCAGCAGCTCGGGCGCGAGCGCGAGCGCCCGCGCGAGCGCGACTCGCTGGGCCATGCCGCGGGAGAAGGTTTGCACGGGGCGATCGATCACGTCGGCCAAGCCGAGCCGCTCGATCATCGCGGGCACGTCCGCACTACGACCAGCGAGATCCAAGAACAGCTGCACGTTCTCGCGCGCGCTCAAGAGCGGATAGATCTGCGGGTGATGGGCGAGCCAGGCCAGCCTAGCCCGGACGTCGGCCTCGACCTCGCCGACCTCGCGGCCGCCGAAGCGGCGCACGCCAGCGTCCGGCTGACGCAGGCCGACGAGGATCGAGAAGAGCGTGGTCTTCCCTGCCCCGTTCGCGCCGAGCAGGCCGACGACCTCGCCCGCGCGCACCTCGAGGTCGACGCCCCGCAGCACGGCGTTGCGGCCGAACCGGCAGGTGATGCCCTGCAGCTCGACCGGGAGGATCGTGTCGGCCTTGGCCGTAGCCACCTCGCGCTAGTTAGCCGATCCGGCCAACACCCGCGAGGGCGTTTCAGCGTGGGCTCAGGGCCTCGAGCTGGCGATAGATCCGGTCGAGCGTGCGAACGATCCGGGCCCGCGTGCGCGCGAGCTCGGGGCTCTGGACGCCCGCCTCGTCGAGCGCGACCAGCTCGGCGATCAACGCATCCCGCCGGATCAGCAGGGCCTCGCGCGGGCTGACCCGTCGGCGCAGGGCGAGGGCCGCGAGCACGCCGAGGCCAGTGACACCGAGCAAGACCCACGCAGAGATCGGCCACACGCGCGAGCGGATCGGCAGGCCCTCGACTACGATCGAGAAGTCGCTGCCCTCCCAGATGCCGATCGGGCAGTAATGGCCGCTCTGCGCGATCAGGTCGCAGACGCCTGGCGTGAACTTGTCGTGGCCGAGCCGGTAGAGGTCGAGCGGGGAGCCGTCGCGGCCGGCGTGGGGGTTGGTCTCGGGCGGACCGCCGACCCCGTGCGTAACCTTCAGCTCGGGCGGCACGGTGACCAATGAGGCCTGCTCGACCAAGGGGAAGGGGGTGCTCCAGTCGACCTCGAGCGAGCCGTCGTGCTCGATGCCGACGGCGAAGCTCAGCCGCACCTCTTCACCGGGCGGGAGCGGGCCGGCGAGATCGACCCAGGTCGCCTCGCCGTCGTGAACGATCCAGTCCTCGGCCTCGGGCAGCACGTGGAGGCTGCGGGTGCCGTCTGGCGCATGAATGCGCATGCCACCACGCGGCCAGAACGCCTCATCCCCCTCGACGAACACCGCGTACAAGAAGGAGACCGCGGCGAAGTCGTTCTCCCGCGGCGAGATATCGATCTGGATCGCCGAGCGGACGCGGCTTCGGTCGGCGGTGATCTCGAACACGCGCAGGAACACCATCGCGCCCGCGTCGGAGGGCAGCGAGAACGACGAGCTCGACCAGGGGGCGCCGTCGTGGACCGCCCGAACCTGACCGAGCGTGTCCTCGCCGAGCGGGACCTCGAGGATCACCTGACCGCTCGCGTCGGTCTTGCCCGTCCGGCTGACGCGGCTGCCGGTCATCTCGCTGGCGATCAGCGTGACGTCGTGATCGGGCACCGGCTGATCGTGGGCGTCGATCAGGAACACGCGGACTTGCCCGGGCTCGAGCGAAGGGTCGACTCGCGGGGGCGGGAGCTCGATGCGAGCCGAGGGTGGCCGACCCGGTGGCGGCTGGCTGCCCGCGTCGCTGCTGCCCTTGGTCAGCACGATCGCGTAGGCGGTGTCGCCCAAGGAGAAGCTCTCCGAGCGCTGGATCTGCGGCTCCCCGCCCTCGCCGAGATCGGCGGACACGACCATCGCGGCGCTGGCCGGTAGCTCTTCGTCGAGCTTCTCGAACACCACGCGGCCTTGCTCGTCGGTCGTCGCGGTCTTGATGCGCGGCTGGGTCTCGCCGGGGACCGTGATCGTGAGCGTGACCTCGATGTTGGCGATCGGGCGGCCGGTCCCGCTGAGATCGAGGGCGCCGACGATCAACGTGCCGCGCGGGCGGCCCTCGAGCGGGAAGGGTTTTCCTGGCAGCGGAACGTCGCCCTGCCCACCATGAGGCGAGCCCGAGCCGGACTCGGTGCCCGAGCCAGCGCCCGCGCCCGATCCACTGGCGACGAGCAGCAAGGCGACGCCGGATTGACCAGTGATCGTGAAGGGCTGCGAGCTGAGCGACTGGCCAGCGATCGTTGCCTTGGCGACCGCGGACTGCCCAGCGAAGCTGGCGAGGCCATCGAAGCGGGCGCGGCCCTGCTCGGCGGACACGGCCTGCTTCTTGGTCACGCTCCCGTCGGCGGCGGTCAGCTCGAGCTCGACGGTGATGCCGACGGCCGGGTTGGCAAACCCGCCGTCGAGGCAACGAACGGTGACCGTGTCGCCGGGGAGGTTGGGGTCCGGACGCGGGATGCCGGACATCTGCACCGGGTCGGGCATGCCCGGCGGCGGCGCGGCGTGGGCAGGACCGGCGAGGCCGAGCCCGAGCGCGATGATCGAGACAGCGAGCAGACGGAAGGTGGTCACGAGCGCTGCTCCTGTGCTTGCTCGCTCGTCGGCGGGGCGTCGACGGCCGATGCTCGAGGGGCAGGCTCGCTGCGATCGGGGTGACCAATCGCGACGAGGTGCTGGCGAAGCAGCGGATGCAGGTCACCGCGGTCGTCGTCGAGCTTGCGCATTACCTCGATCGCGCGCAGTCGGTAGCTGTCGCCGATCCGCTTGAAGTCCTCGTCGTTGAGCTTGCCCATCGCGTGGTCGAACTCGAGCTCCTTGATCGCTCGCAGGGCGCGACGCTTCTCCTCGCGCAGCTCGGCGAGGTTCGAGCTGGCCTCGCTGGCCTCGGCCTCGACCTCGGCCACGAGCAGCTCGGCGGTCGGGCGCGCGAGCGCGGCGTAGATGCCCCACATGCCCCGCAGCGCGCCGATCATCGCCGCGCAAGCGACCGCGAGGCCGATCGTCGGAGCGTCGAGATCGGCGCCGACGAAGACCACCAGCACGGCGACCACGAGCACCGCGAGCACCAAGGTGAATCCGATCAAGAGCCACAGCGAGCGCGGCGACTCGGGCTGGCTCGCGGGCTTGCCAACAACCTGATCAGTCATGGCTGACGCCCTTTTGCTTGCGCGTGCCGATGCAGATCGCGGCGCCGAAGAGCATGGTGATCGTGCCGATCCAGACCCAGTTGACCAGCGGGTTGATGTACATCTTCAGCTGGGTCTTGCCGGTCGTCAGATCGACGGTCTGCATCGACAGGTAGACGTCCTCGGCCAGGCTGATGTGGCGGGCGACCTCGGTGGTCGGCTGCTCGGGCAGCTGGAAGTACCACCAGCGGGCCGGGTGCAGCGTGTCGACGGTCTCGCCCCAGCGCTCGACCTTGAACTCGCCGGTGATCATCTGCTTTTGCCAGTCCTCGGTCACGTGCAGGCCCATGTGCCGGATCTCGTAGTCACCGAGCTCGACGATCTCACCGGGCCGCATGTTGACCTTGCGCTCGATCCCGTAGGCCTTGCCGGCGACGCCGAAGAACATCAGCACGACGCCGAGGTGGATCACGTAGCCGCCGTAGCGCCGACGGGCGCGGGTGAACAGACGCAGGGCCGCGTCGACGAACGAGCGGTCCGGATCGTTCTTGCGCGCGACCGCGAGGCCACGCGCGAACTCCTGCACGATCGTCGCGAGCGTGAACGCCGAGAGCCCGAAGCAGCTCAGCGCCCACACGTGACCGCGGTAGGCGTTGCCCAGCTCCTCGGCGCTCGGGGTCGCGCCATCGAGCACCGCCCGCAGGCGCAGCCACTCGAGCACCATCGCCAGCACGGTGCCGACGGCACCGACCAGCAGCGGGCCGAGGAACTGCTTTTGCAGGCTCTCGCTCGAGCTGCTGCGCCACGCCAGGAGCGGACCCACGCCCATCAGCAAGAGCAGCGAGATCCCGGCCGGGACCATGTAGTGGTTGAAGTGGCTCTCGCGGATCGTGATCCGGTCCGAGAGCAGCCACTCGCTGAGCGTCGGCCACAGGGTCGAGCCGAGCACGAAGAAGGCCATGCCCAGCAGGATCCAGTTGTTGAGCAGGAACGCGAACTCGCGGCTGAGCACGCTCTCGAGCTCGGACCGCGAGCGCAGCAGCGACCAGCGCCAGATCAGCAGACCAAAGCTGCCGATCAGGATCACGATCATGAACACGCCGAAGATCCACGCGAGCTTGGGATCCTTACCGAACGCGTGCACGCTCTGGACCACGCCCGAGCGGGTCAAGAAGGTGCCGACGATGCTCAGCCAGAAGCTGAGGGCGACCAGCGCGACGTTCCAGCGCTTCAGCATGCCGCGCCGCTCCTGGATCATGATCGAGTGCAAGAACGCGGTCGCGGTGAACCAGGGGAACAACCCGGCGTTCTCGACCGGATCCCACGCCCAGTAGCCGCCCCAGCCGAGCTCCTCGTAGGCCCACAGCCCGCCGAGCACGAGCCCCACGGTCAAGAAGGTCCACGAGAACAAGGTCCAGCGGCGCACGCTCTGCTGCCAGGCCGAGTCGACCTGCCCAGCGATCAGCGCGGCCATCCCGAACGCGTAGGGCACCGCCAGCGACACGTAGCCGAGGTAGAGGCTCGGCGGGTGCACGACCATGTACACGTTCTGCAAGAGCGGGTTGAGCCCGCGCGGGTTGCCGGCCATCTCCGGCTCGAGCAAGAAGGGCTCGAACGGGTTCTTCACGAAGATCAGCACGCCGACGAAGAACACGTCGATCAGCACGAGGATCCAGATCACGTGGGCGATCAGGTCGGGGTGCCGACGCCGATTCGAGCGCACCGCAAGCGCCGAGAACACGCTCAGCAGCAGCACCCAAAACAGCAGCGAGCCGTCGAGACCACCCCAGAACGCGGTGATCTTGTAGAACAGCGGCATCGCCGAGTCGCTGGTGTGGTGGACGTACTGGATCGAGAAGTCGTCGGCCAAGAACGCGTAGATGATCAGCGAGCTGGCGAACGCAGCCAGGGCCGCGACGGCATAGGTGCCCTGCACGGCGGCGTCGATCAGCCGAGCGGATCGGCGGTGGGCGCCGACCATCGCTAGACCGATCGTGCTCAGGCCGATCGCGAAGAGCACCAGCATGGTTATGGTTCCGAGGGTGGCTACGCTCATGGCTGGGCCTCGTAAGAATCCGGACATTTGACGATCAGCTCGCGGGCCCGAAACTGCGGGCCCGGCACGAGCTGACCGCGGGCGATCACCTCGACGCCGTCGCCGAGGTATTCGGGCAATACGCCCTGATAGATGACTGGCAGCTTGCGAGCGCGGTGCTCGAGCTCGAGCTCGTACTCCCGGGAGCCGAGCTCCTGCCGGAGCGAGCCGGCCACGACGGTTCCGCGCACGCCGAGCTCGCGGCCGAAGTAGCCGGCGCCGCCCTCGACGACCTGATCGACGTCGACGTACTGGAGCGACTCCGGCTGGCGCTTGGCCACCTCTTGCTTCGCGGCCTCGACGACATCGGTCGGGATGCACGCCGAAGCGAGCAGCGCGAAGATGGGCAGACCTGTGCGTACGAGGAACACCACTAGCCGCTAGCTCTTGGCCGGGGCGCCCGGCTCTTCTTCGTACTTGGACGGGCACTTGGCCGACATCTCGCTGCTGCGCAGCAACGCCCCGTCGTCCTCGAGCCGCCCGGTCACGACGACCTCGCCGCCCTCCATGAAGGTGTCGGGCAGCTGGCCATCGAACACGACCTCGAGCATGCGACCCTTGAGCTCGACGACGAAGTGGTACTCGTCGTCGTCGGTGTCCTGGGTCAGCGAGCCCTCCTTGACGTTGCCGTGCACCTGGATGTCGCGGCCCTCGTACTTGTCCGGCGCATCGACGACCGCGTCGACGTAGACGTACTCGAGCACGCCCTCCTCCGGCGACGACAAGATCAGGAAGAGACCGGCGCCGACGACCAAGCTGCCGATCGCGATCTGGGTGGTCTTGCTCAATGCCATGGTGGTTCCTTTGTCCTCGTCAGCCGCCGATCGAGATCATCGCCTTGTGCGGCCCGCCACTGCCATCGAGCGCGAAGCCGTGGCTGTCGCGCTTGACTCCGAGCGCGGCGCGGACGACCTGCTCGAGACGAGCTGGATCACCGCCCCGCAGGGCGGCCCGCAGATCACCCGCGTCGTCGCGGGCGAGGCACGCGTGCAGCTGCCCAGTCGCGGACACGCGCAGGCGGTTGCAGCTGCCGCAGAAGTTCTCGGTCATCGCGGCGATCGTGCCCAGCCGACGTCCCTGGTGAGGACCCGCGGCGACCCGGTAGTAGCGGGCCGGGCCGAGGCCGCGCACGCCCTCGCCATCGTCGGGTGAGAGCTCGCTGCCGAGCGCGGCGGCGATCGACGCCCGGATCGCGGCCGCGCTCATCAGCTCGCCGGGCACGAAGAGCCGGCCCTCGGCCATCGGCATCAGCTCGATGAAGCGAGGCACCGCGTCGTGCTCCCAGGCGAAGCGACACAGCTCGGCGAGCTCGTCATGGTTGAACCCCTGCACGGCGACGGTGTTGAGCTTGAGCGCGCGCCCCTGCCCTCCGAACCCAGCCGCCCGCGCGGCCGCGATGCCAGCCAGGCAGCGCTCGAGTCGGCCGCGGCGCGTGATCGCCTGGTAGCGCTCGCCCTGCAGGCTGTCGAGGCTGATCGTCACCGCGTGCAGGCCCGCCGCCCACAGCGGCCCCGCGAGCTCGTCGAGGCGCTCGCCGTTGGTCGTGAGCACGACCTCGAGCGGCCGATCGTCGATGGTGCGCAGGCGGGTCAGCTCGCCGACCAGCCAGACGAGGTTCTTGCGCAAGGTCGGCTCGCCACCGGTCAAGCGGACCCGCTCGACGCCCCAAGCGGCGAAGCTGGCGGCCATCCGGACGACCTCTTCGAGGGTCAGCACGTCGCGGCGCGGGACGTGCTCGATGCCCTCGGGCGGCATGCAATAGGTGCAGCGGAGGTTGCAACGATCGGTCAGCGAGACCCGCAAGTAGCGAACGCGACGCGCAGCCCGGTCGACCAGGACTGGTCGGTCGGAGTTCGTTCGCGGCCCGTCGGCGGGGCCGGGGAGCGGGCTTCGAAGCTGGACCAGCTTCACCGATGCACCTCGCCAGACGGCGTTCGAGGTCGGCGACAGCTTGCCACACGGGGTCGATGGGCGCACCGGCCCGAGGTCGTGAATTGCCGCGTCTGCGGGTGACTCGGCACTCGAATTGCTCGCTCGATCGTGCGGCGAGCTACCCGATCACCGGGGGCGTGGCAGTCACCCTCACGCAAAAGCAAAGGCCCGGCAGGAGTGCCGGGCCTTCGTAGCCTGAGGGCTTTGCTTCCCGTGCTGAGGCCTAGTGCCCACCAGCCGCAGGCGCCGGGGCCGCCTTTGCCGACGCCGCGTTCGCGGCGGCCTCGGCCTTGTCCTCGACACCACGCTTCCACTCGATGCCGCCTTCGTCGTTGAGCTCGTCGGTCGACTTCATGTCGAAGAGCACGAAGGTGAAGAAGATGCCCACGAAGAGCAGGCAGGTCATGAACAGGAACGCGTAGAAGCGATCCTCGTACTTGAGGTGCATGAAGTACCCGATGACCAGCGCGGCCTTGATGCTCGCGACGGTCATCGCGACCGGCAGGCTCGCCGGGCCGAGGCCCATGAACGACACCAGGTAGGTGATGATGGTCAGGATCAGCAGCACGACATAGACCACCGTGAACTGCCAGACCGGGCTGACGTGGTGGTGATCCTCGTGCGGGTGCTCGACCGGTTTGCCGTTGAGGTAGACAGCGCTCATCGCAAGGCCCTCACTTGACCAGGTACAGCAGGGGGAAGAGGAAGATCCAGACGAGGTCGACGATGTGCCAGTAGAGACCGGCGTTCTCGACCGCGACGTAGTTTTGCGAGCTGAACTCGCGCCGACGAGCGCGGATGTAGATCCAGCTCAGCACGCCGATGCCGACCAGCACGTGGACGCCGTGCAGACCGGTCATCGTGAAGTACACGCCGTAGAAGACCTTGCTGTACTTCGGCAGGAAGTAGCCGTGCTGCGCGGCCGAGTACCAGTCACCCGGCAGCAGGCCGTGCTCGATCTTCGCCGTGTACTCGAAGTACTTGACGATCATGAAGATGAACGCGCAGGCGATCGTGATGACCAGGTTGCGCTCGAGCGCCTTCTGGTTGTTGGTCTGCGCGGCCCGGACCCCCAGCGCCATCGTGAACGACGAGGTCAGCAGCACGATGGTGTTGACGCCGCCCGCGGTCTTGTTGAGCTCCTCGGACGCGGTCAGCACCATCTCGGGGTAGAGCTGGCGGATGATGAAGTAGGCCAGGAAGAGGCCCGAGAACATCAGCACCTCGGTGCAGAGGAAGAGCCACATGCCGAGCTTGGCCGAGCTCATCTGCTGACCGACGGTGTCGAAGTGGTGGGCGAGGAACCAGGGCCTGTCCTCGTTCTCGTGCGTGGTGCTGCTCATGGAGTGTCTCCGCGACGGGAGGTGTCGATGCGGGGGAGAGGGAGGCCGAGGTCAGTGCGCGTGGGCACCCTTGCCGGTCTTGTCGATCTCCGGGAAGTCGTAGGGGCTGGCGTGCACGTGCGGGGTAGCGTGGAAGTTGTGCTCGATCGGCGGGCTCTCGGTGTGCCACTCGAGCGACATGCCATTCCAGGGGTTGGCCGGGGCCTTGGCGCCGCTCTTGAACGCCATCAGCAAGGTGATCAAGACCGTGAACAGGCCGACCAGCAGGATCCACGAGCCGATCGTCGAGACCTGGTGGAGCGCCTCGTACTCGGGCAGGTAGGCGTAGTAGCGCCGCGGCATGCCTTGGTGACCCAAGAAGAACTGGGTCAGGAAGGTCAGGTTGAAGCCGATGAACACGAGCAGCGCGGAGATCTTGCCGAGCGTCTCGTTGTACATGCGGCCGAACATCTTGGGCCACCAGTGGAACAGGCCGCCGATGAAGGCCACGACCGTGCCGCCGACCATCACGTAGTGGAAGTGCGCGACCACGAAGTAGGTGTCGTGCAGGTGGACGTCGACCGAGAGGGTCCCGAGGTACACGCCGGTCAGACCACCGATCGTGAAGGTCCACAGGAACACCAGCGCGTACCACATCGGCGTGGTGTAGCGGATCGAGCCGCCGTACAGCGTCGCAACCCACGAGAACACCTTGATGGCGGTGGGGACCGCGACCGCGAACGTCAGGAACGAGAACACGATGCCGGCCAGCTCGGACTGGCCCGAGACGAACATGTGGTGACCCCACACGAGAAACGAGATCACCGCGATGGCGACCGACGAGAGCGCGATGGCCCGGTAGCCGAAGATGTGCTTGCGGC
>CBFGLP010001260.1:0-9532 GCA_965649595.1 uncultured Myxococcales bacterium
GTCGAGTTGCTCGCGCGTCATCGAGACATGGTCGGCCATTCATTGATTATAGTGGAGGCGCCTGCACTGTCAATAGCCGGAGGGGGGGGAGCCATGCCATACTAATGACCACTCATGACTCGAATGACACGCCCGCTCTCTTGCGGGTCGTCACTCCGGTACGTCAGCCCCCCGGCGTACCCCGGCCGACCAACAATGACCCTCCGAGCCCAATCACGGAGTGTCGATCAGTTTCTCCCGCCTCGAGGGCTGCGTGGGTGTACAGGGGCGCTGCTCGGATTTCGGCCTTCTTTGGTGGTGATTGCCAACAGCGCAGAGGGGTAGCCTGGAGGGACTCGGGGCCCGAGCGTCGTCGGAGCGCGTGATTCCAACGAGCCTCGCAGATATTAGCCGTCGATGATCTCGATGATGAGGTCCAAGCGCTCTCCTGAGAATGCGGACATTGAGGAACGCACCTCTCGCCTGACGCCATCCTTCCTCGGGTAAAAAACCAGTGCACCCACACAAATTTCCTCGAGACGCGTCAAATTTGAGCGCCGCGTCCAATGGCAAATCATTGGCGTGATCGTACACCAGATCATTCTCCCTAAGAATGTTGCGCATTGTCAGGTTTGCATCAGTCGAACTCATCTGCACACTGCACCGCTCTGGAGCATCTTGGCAGCAGTCAAGCTCTGTCTGCGCAACAGACATATCCTGGCGCTTCACGATGACCTCTACTTGAGTGCAGTGTTCATCCACACAGAGAACAACATGACACTCCCACGGAGCATTAATCTTGTACGTAGCTATTTCACCGACGGATAGACATGACGCAGGGGGCCAGATCTCCACCTGAGATGATTTAAGGATGGCGGCCACTGCTTTTTCGGCTACCTCCTCGGGTTCCGTAACAGCCTGACTGGATTCGGAGTCAACTACGTCAGTAACAACAACGCCAGTGGGGGGCGGCACCGGGGTGGCATGTGTGCATGCCGAAAAGGCCAGGGACAGGCTCATTGACAGCCGCCCGCTCTTGAAAGTTTTCGGTTCATGCACTTGCATGGATCTGGCGGTTGCTAACAGCACCTTGAGCCCGTTATTTTTTGTCCTCTGGGCCTTGTGGTGCGACATTTCGCTTTTTGCACCGCATCGATAATGGCTGGACGCAGTTTGCCCGGGACAGCGGCGGCAAATACCGTGGCTTCTGTAAAGGCAGGCTTCCCCTGGCCTCCGAGGAAGCCAAGTGACGCGGCCCAACGCCTCAGCACTTCGAACATTGTCATCACCTTAGCTCTCGCACGCAGCGGAAGCCAACAGTTGAGCTCGGATGAGACGGATCTGCCCATTGGACAAAGGAGGGGTCGAGCCCTTCATGACTAAAATCCACATTCGCGGCAACGCCTTTCACAATGGCGCCCGCCGGTCCGAGATCGGAGGTCCATTCAGACACATTTCCCTGAAGATCGAGAACCCCGTGCCGACTCGCACCGTCAGGGAAGGATCCAACAGGAGACCAGTTTCGGCCGCAGTCTCCGAGTGGACTTGGCGGGATCGTGCCACCAAAATAGAGGTTCGCACGATCACAGCTGGGCGGCGCATCTCCCCACGGGTAAGGCCGAGCCTCGCCACCGCCCTGCGCCTCCCACTGCCACTCCACGGCGGTCGGCAGTCGCTTGCTCTGCCATGCGCAGTATTTCGCAGCTTGTTCCTGGGTCACACAGTTTATCGGATACTGCAACCGATCGGGCTGATCATACAATGAATCAGAGCAGGCCTCAGACGGAGCCGAGCATTTGCCGACCTCGACGCAGTGACGAAACTGATCTACCGTCGTTTCGGTCACATCCATGCAAAGCTCGGCGACCTTGCTCCCATTCAACGTGCCGGAGGGGACCCGCACGCACTGCGAATCTTCATCTTCCGCGGACACATGTTCTTCGCGCGGTGCGCTCTGATCTGCGAGCGAAATATCCTTCGGCATTGGAACCGGCTCCCTCCCCTGTTCGAGCGGTCGGACGCTGCCCGAGTCGGAAGCTCGGCAACTGAGAGCTAGGCTGATGCCCATCAGCACGAAGAGAAATTGGCGTTTCATGGCCCGCGTCCGTTTCGTCGCTGGTCCTAGATTTGATCGGAGTAGAACATACCGGGCTTGCCGTAGCAATGGGCTCGTCGTTGTCAACGCTGGTGCACCCTGGACAGGGGCCGGCGCCCATCGGACGTTGCTGCGAGGGTGTGCGCCAGATCGAATGCCACAGCCCCCAAGCCATGCGACCCTGAGAGAGTGACACCGAAGCCACGCGCCCCCTCGAGACTGTCTGCCCTCGCCTCGGCCTGGCTCGCGGTGACGCTGCCAGGCTGCTGCTACGACGACGACCCGACCGACGACTATTACTACACGGACCTCTTCAACGGGTCGTTCAGCGGCAACCAGCTCGACTCGATCCGCCTGGGAGGCTATTCGGATCAACACCGCTGCGAGCTGGCGTGCCTGGAGCTGGTAGCCGACGCTGACGACGTCAGCCAGGTGCTGGGCTGCGCTGCCACGGGCAACAACCCCTATGTCGGCACCTTCGATCCGGATCAATACTCGGTGCAGGTGTCGTGCGAGGTCGAGTTTTTAGCGAACTCCTGCTGAGCCATGAACCGATCGCCGGAGGTGGAGACGATCGGCGCGTGACCACCCTCGCCCGCCCCACCCCGAGTCTGTCCGCCATCGTCACCGCAGTGCTCGCCCTGGCCCTCTCGGGCTGCTGCTTGGGCGTCGAGGACGAAGTCTACACGAGCGAATACTCCGGCAGCCTCTCGGACGACGAGCTCGACGAGGTTCGGGCCGCAGGGATGAATGACGAGGAGCGCTGCGAAGCGGCGTGCTTCGAGCTCCAATCCTACTCCCCCGGCGGCGAGATCAATCGCGTGCTGAGCTGCTCGGCCATCGGCGCCGACGATGCGCTGCCCGCCTGGGATCCGGCCCAGGTCGAGGTGAACGTGACCTGTGAGGCCGAGTTCGTCGAGGCTGCCTTCTGCACCGGGCGCAGGCCGCAGGGCCACCGCGAGGCCGAGCTCGCCGTCGACTCGCGTGGGGCCTGGTTCGCTCTGCATGCCCACCTCGAGCGGGCAGCGATCGCGGCGTTCGTCGAGCTGGCCGACTGGCTCGCGGCTCGCGGCGCGCCCTTCGAGCTGGTCGATCGCTGTCGCGCCGCCGCTCGCGACGAGGTCCGGCACGCCGAGCAGATGACCGCGCTAGCGGCTCGCGAAGGCGCCTCGGTACCAGAGCTCGAGGCCGAGCCGAGCCCCGACGACCTGCTCTCGGTCGCCCTCCACAACGCGGTCGAGGGCTGCGTGTCCGAGGCCTTCGCGGCGCTGATCGCCGCCCACCAGGCTCGGTCGGTGGAGGCTCCCGAGCACCGCGAGGTGTTCACGACGGTCGCCGACGACGAGCTACGCCACGGTCAGCTCGCGTGGGACATCCACGCGTGGCTGCTCGACCAACTCTCGCCCGAGCAACGAGATCAGGTGATCGACGCGCAGAGCCGGGCGCTCGCCGACCTCCCGAGCATCGCTGCCGCCAACGCGGCCCGGACCCCGACCGAGCTGGGCTGGCCACGGCCCGAACGAGCGGCGGAGATGGCCCGACACTTCGCCCGACTGGTCCGCGCACAGTCGAGGTCGACGAGCCCCGCTGCGGCGGCGTAGCAGGCAGTTGGCGCGATCGGGTAGGCTCGCGCGGTGCACGTCCGGCTCCTCGCGCTGATGACCCTCGCCGCGGCTTCGATGCTCGTCGGCACCGCTTGCCGCAACCGCGACAACCTGGCCACGAAGGTCATGGATGATCCGACCCGCTCGCTCGCGTCTGCGCGCTGCGGTGGGACCGGGAAGATCATCCGTCCGCTGATCATCGAGTGGCCCGCGACCGATCGCGCCTCGCTCGAGGGTCGACTCGGCCGCGGGCTGGTCGTGGTCCGCTACGAGGGCTGCGTGGTCGAGGTCATGCGCGAGTGCTCGGCGCCCGAGGCCAAGTACGACTACGTCGGCATCACCCGAAAGCACGATCGGATCACCATCCGCGACAGCGACGAGCTCTACGCCAACCTCCCGCTGACGGCGGTCGAGCTCGAGGCCAAGCTGGCCAAGGCCGGCGAGCTGAACGTCGCGATGGCGCTGGTCGGCAACTACGAGGCTCAGCGGGCCCGGTTCGACATCAGCGAGCTCGAGGGCCGCTGCGATGGCGCGACCCACATCATCGCGGCGGCGCAGGTCGGCGCGTTCGAGTTCTACGCCGGCAGCGGGGCGGAGATCGGCACCAGCGTGGAGGTCGAGAACGTGGCGGGCGTCGGCGGGCGCAGCACGGCCAGCCGCGAGATGCTCAACCGCGACGGAGACGCGACCGCCTGCGAGAAGTCGGCACCCGGAGACTCGGGTCCGCCGGCCGAGTGCGGCGCGCTGCTTCGGCTCGAGCTCGCGGCGCTCGATGGGATCACGCCGACCTGCCAGCCTGGCAGCGTCTGGAACGGGAGCTCGTGTGTCGCTCAGGCCCCGGCTGGTGATACGCGCTCACGGCCCGATCGCACGAGCCCGAGCACGCCCGATCGTGCCGCCACCGATACTACCCCGCCGGGCGGCTCGGAGCTGGCCCAGCAATCCTGCGTCACGATGATGGCTTGCGACGCCCAGACGGCCGGCACCGTGCTGCCCGAGGGCAAGACCTACGAGCGGCTGTTCAATACCTGCGTGCGGATGTTCGATCCCATGCTCAACGACTACACCCGCCCGATCGCGCGCCAGTGCCTGGCTAATTTCGAGGGTGACAAGGACTGCTCCGCGTTCGCGTCTTGCATGGGCGTCGGAGGAGATCCGAGCTTCGACGATCCGAGCTTCGACAATCCGAGCGCGCCAATCAGCGACGACTCGAGCGCGATGGACGGTTGGGGCGACTCGGCTTGGGCCGACGAGACCGGCTGGTAGCTTCCCCGCGAATGGTGCCAGCCAGCTCGATTCGTGCGAGGATGCGAGCGTGTTCGAGCTCGACGTCGGGCGGGCCGAGGCAGCTTCACTGTGGGCGGAAGCGGCCGTGTTCGCCGACGCAGCGATGCAGGCCGGTGATCCCCGCGGCGAGCTGCTCGCGCTCGAGCTAGCGGCGCGAGCCAGCAGCGATCCACTCGAAGCCCGCCGCGTCTCGTGCGAAGCCCAAGCGCTGCGCGAGCACCATCCCCAGCTCGCGTGGCCGGAGCTGCCGCAGCGCGGCAACTTGCGAGCCGTGCTCCGCTCGGGCTTCGTGCTGGCGATCGAGCTGATCGAGGGTGCTGACGCCGGGCACCCATTGGCCGACTTCGCTCCGCTCGCGCTCTTGCCCGCGCCCGAGCACCGCGGGCTCCCGCAGCGCGGATTGGGGCACAGCGCCGAACCGGGCCCATGGTCGCGGATACCTTCGCTGGCCAGCGCGCTGCGGGACGTGCTCGAGCACCCGGCCTGTGCTCGGCTAAAGCGGGTCCAGCTCGGCAGCGCCGAGCCCCACGCGTTGGCGGCTTCGCTCGCGTGCTTGGCCGACCACGGCCGGACCCTCGATCTGCTGGCGATCCGTGCGACTGGTCCACAACAGCTGCGCGAGCTCGGCCCGGCGTTGGCTCGCGTCGACACCCGAGCGCTTCGGTTCGACTACGACCGCGTGACTCGACTCTTCCTCGGCGCCGCACGAGAGCGGGTCTCGCTGCCGATGCTGGCGAGCTTCGAGCGGCTCGAGGCGCTCTCGTTGGCTGGTTACCTCGACCTGCTGCCGCTCGCCGATCTGCCGCTCACGACCCTCGACTGCTGGTGCCACGACGATCGCGAGCTCGAGCGGATCGTCGCGCTGCCGCGGCTGCGCAGGCTGTCGCTGATCCACGACGAGAGCGTCGAGCCGCTCGTGGGCGCAGGGCAGCTCGAGGCGCTGGCGCTCACGCTCAGCCACGCTCGGATCGCGCCGCTCGTCGAGTTGGCGCAGCTGCGCGCCTTGGCGCTCGACGAGCCGACCGGCGAGGCCATCGAGCACCTGCGCCAGCTCGCCGCGCTCGAGCGACTCGAGCTTCGCGGATCGCTCCCGGTCGGCGGCCTCGCGCGACTCGACAGCCTCGGCTCGCTCGAGCACCTCGCCCTCAACCTCGGCGCTGCTGGCCCGCTGCTCGATCTCGCTCCGCTCGCTGCCCTGCCGCAGCTGCGCTCGCTGACGCTCGACCTCGGGCGTGCCGACGCGCCTGCGCTGCGCGGCTGCGAGGCGCTGCTGCAGGTCCGCGAGCTGAGCATCATCGGCCGCGCCGATCTTCGCTGGCTCGACGGCACAGCCCTCGACGCGCTCGCTATCACGGGCGGGTTTCCGCCGCGACAGCTGCCCCGCTTGACCGAGCTCGGTCCGCTTCGCCGCCTCGCGATCCCGGGTCAGCTATTGCGTGGCCGGGATGCGACATCGTTGGCGAGCATGCTCCCGGAGCTCGAGGTGCTCGAGCTTCACGACGTGGTCGAGACCCTGACCCCTGATCAGTTCAGCGCTCTGCCTCGTCTGCGCCGCTTGGTATTGAACGAGCTCGGGCTCGGCCGCGCGCGCTCGTTCGCCGAAGAGCTGCCAGAGGTCGAGATCGAGGTCACGCCTGCACCTCGTGACCTGCTGGGGCTCGCGTCCCCCTTCGATTGGCGCGCGGCTGGCTGGCCACATTAGCAAGCTGCGTTGTCACCATTGCGAATACATATGGTGAATGGGCCATCGATCTACGAATGATGCGATCGAGAGCCCGCTCGGACCGCACTCGATCCGGCTCGAGCGAACCGGCGCGAACGACCGAGCGCACTCGCTCGGAGCGACCCCGCTCGGCCCTCCCCACGCCGAGCTTTGCTCCCGTGATTTGTCAGCGACGCCGAGTCGCGCCACGATCACGAGGTGGGTTTCCTTCACGCCTCCGCTCCCTCACCCGTGCTGTGCCGCGCCTGTGGGGCAGCGATTCGCTCGGGAGAGCTGCGGTTCGGGCGGGAAGAGGGCGAAGGCACGGGCCGACGGATGCGTTGGCTCCACATGGTGTGTGCGGCTCAGAACCTGCCCGACGCGCTGCTGCGAACGCTCGAGCTAGGTGGCTGGCAAGCGGTCCCCAAGGAAGACCACTACGAGCTGCGTCGACTGATGGTCGATGCGCACGAACGCTCGCGGACCGACGCTCCCTTGGCTGGCTGGCTCGCGGGGCTGGGCGGCACAGGCGACCGGTTTAGTAGCAATGGCTCGCTGTGGCAGCCCGGTTGGTTGCGAGGCTTGTGGGAGCGCTCGACGTCGAGCGGGCAGCTCGCGGTGATCGGAGCCCGCGAAGCCGAGCGCGATGCGGCGCAAGCAAATCGCTCTAGCGCATCCATGATGATCGCGCGCTTGCGCCCGACCAGCGGAGCGGCCGGAGCACTCGATCCGCACCGCCTGGATCCTCAGCTCGAGCGCGCCTGGGTGTTCGCGGACGCCTTGCAGACCCGCGCCGATCCACGCGGGGAGCTGCTGGCCCTGAGCTTGGCGTTCGAGCACGCCGAGCACGCCGAGCACGCTCGGCTGGTCCAGCGCGAGCGTCACGTCGCCTGGCGCCGCGGCGCCACGAAGCTGGCCGGCTCGCTGCGAGCTTCGCCCGCGCTGCGGCTGTGCTGGAGGGGCGGCTTCTTGCTGGGTGCACGACCGCGGGGCGGCGCCGAGATCCGCGGGCTGCTCGCGAGCGCCGCTTCCAGCTCGCTGACGCGGGTCCGCGTCGAGTTCTGCACCCGCGACGAGCTCTCTCGCCTGGTCACCGGCGTGCGCGAGCGCGACGTCCCGCTCGCCCGCCTCGACCTGCCGCGCTCGCGCCTGAGCGACCTCTCGCCGCTGACCGAGCTCCCGCACCTGCGCATGCTTCGGATGGGCGACCGGTTCGAGCCCTCGTTGCTCGAGCGCTTGCCTCGGCTGCGCGGGCTCGGCCTCGATGGGCGGGTGCTCCCACGTGCCCGCGAGCTGGCGATCGGCAAGCGACTCGAGCTGCTCGAGCTACATGGCGCCAGCGCGCTCGAGCTCGAGGGCCTCGCTCGTCACTTGCCCCACCTGCGCGAGCTGACCTTGAACAACGTGAGCCTGGGCGAGAGCGAAGGCCCACGCTTCTTGGCCGGCGCCGAGCGGCTCGAGCGGCTCCGGCTGCCGGACACGCCGATCCGCTCGTTCGCCGAGCTGCCGGCGCTGCCGAGCCTGCGCGCGCTGATCTTGGTCCCGGCCAACCTCCCGCTCGTGCGCGAGCTGGATCGCCTGCGCGGGCTCGAGCGACTGGCCCTGCTCGGCGGCAAGGTTGGCGAGCTCGACAGCCTCGCCGCGCTCGAGCGGCTCGAGCACTTGGCTCTCGGCGCGACCCGAGTGACGGAGCTTGGCTCGCTGCGCACGCTCCCGCGCTTGACCAGCTTGGTGCTCGAGGGCGGTGACCTGCGCAGGATCGCCGGCTTGCCGCAGCTGGTCGGGCTCGAGCGGCTCGAGCTGCGACGGCTGGTCAACGTCGATCTCGCGCCCTTACTCGAGCTGCCGCGCCTGCGCGCCTTGGTGCTCGATCCCGGCGGCCGACGACCCCGCGGGCTCGAGCTGCTCGAGCGCATGCACGCGCTGCGCGAGCTGACGCTGCCGCAAGCGCTGCTCGACGAGCTCTCGCCGCTCGCACGCACGCTGGCGCGGGTCGAGGTGCTCGAGCTGCAAGGCGGCGAGCGGCCGCCTCGGGCCAAGCTGCTGCGCGAGCTCCCGCGCCTGCGTCGATTGATCCTGCCGGGCCACGATCCTGCCGCGCTCGCGAGCTTGGCGGACTCGCTGCCGGAGGTGGACATCGTGGGTGACCCGGCGCCGCGCGATCTCTTGGGCCTTTGCGATCCCTTCGACTGGCGAGCCGCGCCCTGGCCCGACGATCTGCGTGGAGCTCGAATCGAGCACGAGTAGCGCGCGGATTCGACCTGACCGCCACCTTCGATTCCCGCACCTTCACGCCGAAGGAATGCGAAGCTCGGGATCGTCATGGCGACCTGTCCGACCTGCAACCATTCATTCGATGCGCTCGTCAGCGAGCACGGCCAGTCAGTCTGCCCAGCATGTGGAGCCGCCCCGCGCAGCACCGCCAAGTCGAGCATGACCATCACCGCGGCAGTGTTGTTGCTCAGCCTCGGCGGGCCCGCCTGCACCGACAAGGCCGACGACGAGGAGGAAGGTACCTCGACCACCGATGAAGATTGGGAGGCCGCAGCGGCCGATTACGCTGGTCCCGACGAGTTCGAGACTTTCGAGGAAGACGATGATGAGGAGTCGACCGAGAGCTCGACGACGGAGAGCGAGTCGGACGAGACGGGCACCGACTCGGACGAGAGCGGCGACGGGACGGACACGACCGACGACGGGACGGACACGACCGACGACGGCTCGAACACGACCGGCTGATAGCGGAGGGACGTCGCCGTCCCTCCCCCGCGCCGGCAAAGCCGTCGCGGGGCCCCTACCCTCACGACAGACTGATTCTTCGGCCGCTCCGCGGCCTTTCCCGATTGAGGTTGGTCCTTCGAGCCA
>CBFGLP010001261.1:0-15361 GCA_965649595.1 uncultured Myxococcales bacterium
CGACGTCGATCATCATGATCGCCTGGTCGGCGAGGTAGATGCCGTAGGCCTCGGCCCGCTCGAAGTCGTCGGCGTACTGGCCATCGGGGACGTTCGGCGAGACGTCACCGAGGATGCCGTTGAACCATACGACCGGAGCGCTGGTGCTGGCCTCGAGCGCGTCGACGGCGTAGCCGACGTAGTCGCGGCTGAGCTCTTTGTTGTCAGCCCCGAGCACGACTGGGTGGGCCGCGAACGCGATCATCGTGCCGAGCAGGGCCTGATCGTCCTGCGCGTGGGCCTGCAGGACCAGCATCGAGTCGTCGGTGAAGCCCCAGCCTCGGCGGTTGTTGTTGAGCGCGGTCGGGCTGCTGACGCTGAGGTCGGCCGGCTCGCGGCCGTCGGCGGCGGCCTGCATGGAGGCGACGACCGTCGCGATGACCTTGTCGCGGTAGGCCTGGCTGACGCCGCCCCACAGGCCCTGGAAGTCGGGGCCGGAGTGGGAGTGGGTGCTGGCGACGATCAGCCGCTCGGCGCTGATGCCAGTCGCCAGCGCGGCCTGCTGACGGATTTCCCGCGTCCACTGGTTACCCATCCCGACCGCGTCGACGATCGTGAACACCACGACCTCGTCACCCGAGCCGATCGCGAACGAGCGGGCGTAGAGCGAGTCGTGCACGCCGGTCGCGGTCCCGCGGGTGAAGGGCGCCCCGAAGCCGCCGAGGTAGAGGCCGTTGAGCTCGTCGCCGACCGGGTCGATCGAGCGGACATCGACGCCGACCTCGAACGGCTGATCGCCGTCGCCAGTCTCGGTGCTGTCGGTCGTCTCGCTCGAGTCGTCGGTCGTCTCGCTCGTGGTCTCGTCGGTCGTCTCGCTCGTGGTCTCGTCGGTCGACGAGGTGTCCTCGGAGCTCTCGCTGGTCTCGCTCGTCGCGTCTTCGGTCCCGGTCTCGCTCTCACCGACCTCGTCGTCGCCGCTGGGCGTGTCGTTACCACAGCCGAGCACGAGGCCGAAGGTCAGCAGCAACGAGGGGGTGCGAGACGAGACACGGGTACGAGGCGAGGACGACATGAGCAGCTCCAACCTGCGCGGCGCCATGCATGCCTACCGCGGGCGCGGGATGATCACCCGATCGCCGCTTCGCTGCCAAGCGGATAGTGCGGGCGCAGTTCAGCCCCACGCGGCTGAAGGCGCCCGAGCTCTCAGCCGCCCCAAGGATCCGACTGGACCATCTCGATCATCAGGTCGCGGGTCGTATCGCCGGCAGGCATCCCGAGCGAGACGGTCTCTTCGTAGTTGTCGTTGAGCCCGGTGTTCCACTCGTCGCTCGGCACGAAGTAGCCGAGCGAGTCGCCGGACAAGCCGAGCACCATCTGGTGCGGGGCGGTCATGACGTCCTTGACCGCGAGGCCGTTGCGCGTGAGCGACTCGCCCGGGAACGCGATCAGCTGCAGCTGGTTGCCCAAGCGCAGGTAGGTCGTCTGGGTGGTCACGAAGCTCTGCTCGCCGCGCATCTCGAAGTCGTAGTCGAGCAACCCGGCCTGCGCGGCGAGCTTGAACAGCTCGTTTTGGACCTCGAGCACGTAGGAGCGGTGCTCGAAGTGGAAGTCGACGTCGACCGGCTCGAGGTTGGGCAGCGCGTCGAGGGTCGCTTGGCCGACCAGATCGCCGTACGCGTCGGCGCGCTCGAAGTCGTCGGCGTACTCGCCATCGGGCACCACCGGCGAGACGTCGCCCTGGATGCCGTTGAAGAACAGCACCGGCCGCTCGATCTGGGCCTCGAGCATGTCGACCGTGTAGCCGCAGTAGTCGCGCGAGAGGTTCTTGTTGTCGTCACCGAGCACGACCGGGTGGGCCGCGAAGCCGACCAAGAGGCCGAGCGAGGTGTCGTCCTCGAGCGCGACCGCGTGGAGGGCGACGAGATCCTGATCGGTGAACTCCCAGCCACGCCGGTTGCGGTTCTCGGACGTGGTCGAGGTGACCTCGAGGCGCGCGGGGACGCGGGCGGACCAGGCCGCCTCCATCGAAGCCGCGATCTCGTTCGTGGCTCGCTCGCGGTAGCTGTCGGGCACTCCACCCCACAAGCCCTGGAAGTCGGGGCCGCCGTGCGTGTGCGTGCTGCTGACGATGATCTGGTCCTCGCTCAGGCCGGTGTTCTGCGCGACGTCGGCCCGGATCGCGCGGATCCACTGGTTGCCCATCCCGATGGTGTCGACGATCGCGACGATCACCCCCTCTTCGGGGCCGTACATGATCGCCATCGAGCGGACGAAGATCGGATCGTGGACGCCCTCAGCGGGGCCCCGCTCGAAGGGCGTCCCGTAGCCGCCGAGGTAGAGCTCCTCGGCCAGCTCGGCATCGGTCGGGGTCAGGTCGTGGACGTCGAACCCGACCTCGAAGTGCTCGACCGGCGGATCGCCGGTCTCGGTCTCGCCCTCGTCGGTCTCGGTCTCGGTCTCGCCCGACTCGCTGGTGGACTCGCTCGTGCTGGTCTCGGTCTCGCCGATCTCGTCGTCACCTTCGGCCGAGCTGTCGGCGCAGCCGAGCGCGAGCGGGAGCAGGAGCGGGAGGACCAAGGGGGTGCGAGCGAGCAGGCGGGCCATGTTGATCTCCAAGCGACGGGGCGATCGTCGCCCAGGCGCTCTGCGCACGCCAGCCCGGATCAGAACTGCCCGCTAACCCCGAGCGCCGCCCCTGCACGGACCGGCACGACCATGGGCGTCGAGAAGCTCCGCTTCATCCAATGACCATAACGAGCGCGCCGGACGATGCCCGCGACGAGCATGGTCGTGCCAGCAGCCAGCGTCACGCCGGTCGTCGCCCAGCCAGCGGGGATCGATCGCGGCGCATCGAGATCCATGTCGGCGGCGATCGATGTCGCGATGCCAGCCATGATCCCGAGCGAGGTCGCGGACACGCCCCCGACGATCAACCCGTTGCCGGTCGGCGGCGCCTTCATCTTGGTCGTCGCCTCCCAATCACCCAGCCGACCTTGATCGCGCAGACCAGTCCCGATCATCAGGCCGCCCGCGACCAACATCGAGACGCCAGCGGGCACCTGGCTGATCAGCGGCTGCGAGGTGTCGTGCGTGCTGGCGAGCTCGAAGGTGGCCGCGGTGAGCAGGCCGAGGCCGGCGATCAACATCACCGGTCCCCCGACCAGGCGCCCGCTCCCCGACCAGGGCGGCCGAGGAATCGCGACCTGTCGAACCGGCGGCTCGAGCCGAGCCTCGTGCACTTCGACGACCGCCGGGCTCGGTACGACCACCACCGTCGTCGCGTTGCTGGACTCGACCCTCGGCAGCTCGGCGGGTGGACCAGCCTCGATCACGAACGCCTCGCTCGAATCGGGCTCGACTGGAGCCGGCTCGGCTGGAGCCGGACCTTCGACCGGAGCCTCGACGACTGGCTGCGGATCCATGCTCGGCGGCGGAGGCTCGTCGGGCAGGACAGGGGGACCGAACGCCAAGACAGCAGCGGCCAACACGAGCGTCAGCATGGTCTGACTGTATCGGATCTCGGGGCCCGCGCGAGCGGCAAGCCGTCACGAGGGATTGCCGAGACGCACTTGGCTGAGCGTGAACCTGGCTGTAAGCGCCCCTCCAGCGCCCCGTTGGCCCGCCGGCCATGCACTGCCTCGTGGTGCCTGCAAGCCGAGCGGGCCTCCCGCCCGTGGATCTGGCTAGTCGACCGCAATCGAGCGCCAGCGCCCGCGGACGAACACGACCCCCAGCAAGATGGTGCGAAGGGTCCAGTCGACGCAGGTAGCCGTCCAGATCCCGACGAGACCGAGGTCGAGCCCGCGGGCCAGGAGCCAAGCGCCACTGACCCGGATGACCAGACCACCGACCACGGCGGCGAGCAAGGGCGAGCGCGTGTCCCCTGCCCCACGCAAGCCGTGCCCCAGCACCACCGCGGCAGCCATCACGGGCTGCGAGATCACCAGCACGGGCATCGTCGCCAGCCCTATAGCGATCAGCTCGGTGCCCGACTCGCCGACCGGCACGAACGCGTGCAGGGTCCACGGCGCGCTCGCCCAGATCAGCAGGCCGCAACCCGTCAGGGCCGCCGCACAGCTCGCGCTAGCGATGAAGCCGCCTCGCCGCGCGGCTTCGGGCTGGCCCCGCCCGAGGTACTGGCCGACGACCGTGGCCGCAGCGACGCCGAACCCCTCGGCCGCGAGGAAGCAGATCGACTCGAGGGTCACGAGCGCCTGGTTGGCCGCCATCGCACCGCCGCCCAACGAGGTGATCACCCGCGCGAAGGCCAAGAAGCCGAGGTGGATCACGAGTCGCTCGGCGACCGCTGGCAGGCTCAGCCGCACGAGCGCGCGCTGGATCGAGAGCTCGCTCGGATCGAAGCGGCGCTCCCACAGCCGGGCCACGCGGATCGGGCTCGAGCTGGCCCAAAAGCCCCGCTCGGACCCCGGAGAGCCCGAGCGAAGCACGGCGATGATCAGCACGGCCTCGACGGCATACGCGGCGAGCGTGCCGATCGCTGCTCCGCTCGGACCCAGCTCGGGGATCTCGATCGGCCCGAGCGTGTGCCCGTAGATCAGCACGTAGTTGATCGCGACGTTGACCAGGTTGCTGAACACCCCGATCTTGAAGGTGATCCGCGTGTCACCGCTGGCGTTGAGCACCAGGGCGCCCGCCGAGGCCACGAACACGAAGGGGAACCCGACCAAGGCGATCTGCATGTAGTCGGTCGCCAGCGCGGAGATCTCCGGTGTATCGGCGGGCGTCATCAGCTCGGCGATCAGCCCGGCGCCGAAGCAACCGAGCACGCCGACCGCGAGCCCGAGCAGCGCGGACAGGCGCAGGACCGTGCGAGCGATCGCGCTGGCCCGCCCATGATCGCCTGCCCCGATGTTGCGGGCGATCATTGCTACGGTCCCGGCCAGCGATCCGAAGAAGATCGAGAACACCGACCAGAGCACGGGCCCCGAGATCTGCATGCTCGCGAGCGAGGCCTCGCCGTGCCGACCGAGCATCACGCGATCGGCCAGGAACACGACCGTCTGTAGCAGGCTGGTCAGCACCGCCGGGCCGGTCAGGCGCAAGACCTCGCGCATGACCGCGGCCGACGAGGCCTCCTCGGGTCGGTGCGGGCTCGGCTCCTGCATGGCGCGGGAGCATGCCTCAGCCGTCACCCGAGGCCACTGTCGATGCGGGACTGTCTCTCTGGCCACCTCGACCGCTTCCCTGCCGCTCGACCACCTCCGAGCCGCGCCCCCGACGGCTGCTAGGCTTGCACCGTGCTCGTCCGCCTGCGCCTCGGCATCGCCAAGCTGCTGCGCCTCAACGGCACCCCCCATGGTATCGCGCTGGGCTTCACGCTCGGGCTGGTCTGCTCGCTGATCCCGATCCCCTTCCTGGGCATGGGCATCGCGCTGCTGCTCTCTCCAGTGCTGGGAGGCAACGTGCCCGCCACCTACTTCGGGACCGCGGTGGTCAACCCGCTCACCGGACCGGCGATCTACTTTGGCGAGCTGTGGGTGGGTGGATCGCTCCTCGGCCTCGAGCTGCCCTCGTGGTCGGAGGCGAGGAGCTTCGCGCCGAGTCATTGGTGGCAGCTCTTCGTCGAGCTGCTGCCGGCGTTCGGGCTCGGCACGCTGGCGGTGATGCTGGGCTCGGCGATGCTGAGCTACCCGCTGCTGCGCCGCACCGTGGCTCGGATCCAGCGAACGCTGCACGCAGATGCGGCCGGAACCGAGCCGCCGACTGGTTCACGGGCAGCCTGAGGGGGAATCTCCGACCGCCTCTGGATCCTCGCCCGACGAGGACCCACGGACGCGGACCTCCGGCACGCGTACCTACGCGAGATCAAACTGGTATTTCGGTATCCTGGAGCCGCCACGTAAAACATCATGATAGACCGTATATAATGTGATGGTTGCCGGTTATGGCGAGCGCGAAAAATGGTCTAGGCTGGCTGTGACCACTGCTGGGATTCAACGGCTCCCATGACGGAAATCCTCTCGCTCGGGTTTGATGCGTGGCTGACCGCGGCCGTGCTCGTCGCGATCTTGGTCGGCCTCGTCCGCGAGTGGCTGGGGCCGGACATCTTGGTGACGGCAGGGGTCACCTTGCTGGTCGTGACGGGCGTGCTCGAGCCGGCCGCGGCGTTCTCGGGCTTCGCCAATCTCGGGGTGCTCGCGATCGCTGGCTTGTTCATCGTCGCGCGTGGGGTCGAGGACTCGGGCGCGCTCGACCGCATGGCTCACTGGCTGCTCGGCATGCAGACCTCCGAGCGGGGCGCGCTGCTCCGGACCATGGTCGCGACCGCCAGCATCTCGTCGGTGCTCAACAACACCCCGGTCGTAGCAATGATCGCCCCGGCGGTCCGCCGTTGGGCGCGACTGCACGGCATCTCCCCCAAGCGGCTGCTGATCCCGGTCTCGTACGCGGCGATCCTCGGAGGCGTCTGCACGCTGGTCGGGACCTCGACGAACCTGGTGATCGCCGGGCTGATGGCCGACAACGGGATGGGTCAGCTCGGGATGTTCGAGCTGTCCAAGATCGGCCTGCCCGTCGCGATCGTCGGCACCCTCGCGATGATGTTGGTCGGCCGGCACCTGCTGCCCAACGAGCTCGAGCCGCTCCCCACGACCAGCGAGACGGTGGCCGTGCCCGAGTCGAGCCAAACGATCCAACCGGCGCTCAGCGGACGTCGGCAGGTCCTGGTCCTGCTGATGGTCGCGCTGATGATCGCGGTCCCGGCGTTCACCTCGATCGACCTCGTCGCGTCGGTGTTCGTGGTCGTGCTGCTGATGCTGTTCAGCGGCCTCGTCAGCCCGCGAGCCGCCCGCGAGTCCGTGCACATCGAGGTCATCGTCACGATCGCGATGGCGTTCGGCCTCGGCAAGGCGATGACCGAGAGCGGCCTCGCGTCGGCGATCGGCCACCTGATCGTCAGCCCGGCCGCTCCCTACGGCTCCCTCGCGCTGCTCGCCGCGGTGTTCCTGGTCACCTCGATCTTCACCGAGGTGATCACCAACAACGCCGCCGCGGTGCTGATGTTCCCGATCGTCCATGCGGTGGCGCTCGAGACTGGCTTCGACGCGCGCCCGCTGATGTTGATGGTCGCGGTCGCGGCGAGCTGCTCGTTCGCGACCCCGCTCGGCTACCAGACCAACATGATGGTCGCGCAGCTGGGCGGCTATCGCTTCGCCGAGTTCCTGCGCGTCGGGGTGTTCATGAACGTGATCACCTGGCTGACGGCGGTCACGTTCGCGTGGCTCTGGTGGGGTTAGCAAAGATCGGAGGGCCGCGTCAGATCCCGACCGGAGGCCGCGAAGGGTCCGACATGGACACGAAGCGCCTCTTCGCCCTCACCATCACGCTGACGCTCGCCGCCTGCGGGCCCGAGCTCGACGAGGAGCTCCTGCTCGAGGAGCTCGACGAAACCGACCTCGGATCGGTAGTCGACGACGGTCCCGATGGTCTCGCCGACCCCACCGAGCAACAGCCCGTGTCGTCCTGCGACCTGGGTCTGCCCGATCTCGTCTACGGCGGTCCGATGAAGTCGGGGACCGCCTCGGGCGTGTTCTCGGGGATCCCCAGCGGGACCTACACCTTCACGGTGACGCCCGCGCCGTCGAACCCTCCCTTGCAATACTGGGCGATGGACGTCGACGACGTGACCGTCAACCACTCGCCCCCGACCGGACAGTGGCCACCCTTCTCCGCGGCCAACGGTGGCACCATCGATTTCTTCATGCAGGCGTTCTCGAGCGGTCAACCGGGGTGGATCTACGAGTTCGACATCGAGCTTCGTAGCCATCCCGGCGGTCAGTTGATTTGCAGCGACACGACCGCCCTGGAGCTGCTGCCGGAGTGCGGCAACGTCGGGTATTGGTGGACTCAACCGTGGCCGATCCCCTGGCATGACACCGCCAACTGTTACGTCGCCCCGCTGCCCGCCGGATCGACCGGCTTCGTGTGGAACAACGGCTGGTACGTCACGCCGACCAACGGGACGCAGTGCTCGATCGGCACCTACGACGGCGCCAACTGCCATATCGGCACGGCGCGAGCGTGGCAGACGGCGTTCATCTGGGATGGCAACATGTACTACGCGCTGTGAGCAGCGAACCATCGCTACCCAGCGCCGCAGTTACGAGCTCGAGCCGCACGGGCCCGCACGGGCTAGCTGCCCGTGCTAGCGCCACTGCCGGGACCGGCTGATCGACATCAGCACGCCGAGCGCCATCATCATCGTGATCACGTTCGAGCCGCCGTGGCTGAACCATGGCAGCGGCAGCCCGGTGTTGGGGAAGAACTCGAGCACGACGCCGACATTGAGCACGGCGTGCCACAGAAACATCGCCGCGATGCCGATGCACAGGCAGGCGGCGAAGCGGTCGCGCGCCTGCGAGGCGAGGTTGATCGCCCACAGCACCAGGCTCAGGTAGAGCGCCAGCAGCATGGTGCTGCCGACGAAGCCCCACTCCTCGGCGAACACCGCGAACGAGAAGTCGGACTCCTTGTAGGGCACGAAGTCGAGCCGGTTCTGGGTGCCCTGGCCTATCCCCCGCCCGAAGAACCCGCCGTTGCCGACCGCGGTGCGGGCCTGGACGATCTGGTAGGCCTCGTCGGGGTACGACTCGGGATCGAGCCAGACGTCGACGCGCTTGGTCTGGTAGCCCTGCATGAAGAACGACCAGGCCAGCATGAAGCTGACCACGCCGGTGGTCAGCAGGGCGACCAGGGTCTTGAGGTCGAGCTCGGTCACCGCGAGCACCGAGATCGCGATCAACATCAGCATGATCCCGGTGCTGAGGTTGGGCTGCTTGATGACCAGGAAGGCCGGGATCAGCACCAGCAGCCCGGGCACGCCGAGCTTGCGCAACAGCGTGCGCCGAGCGTCGCTACGGACCAGCCGGTGGAGGTAGCGGGCGAGGCCCATGACCATCACCAGCTTCATCAGCTCCGAGGGCTGGAAGCGCACGAACGAGAGATCGAGCCAGCGGGTCGCGTTGTTGGTGGTCGTGCCGACGATCGTGACCAGCAGCACGAACGAGAAGCCGATGACGTAGAGCGGATAGGCGACCCGGTAGTAGACGCGGTAGTCGAGCGCGGCGGCGCCGATCATCATGATCGTACCGATCGCTACGAAGCGGAGCTGGTCGGCGATCAGCGGATCGGACCACTCGCCCCCGGTCGCGCTATTGAGGTTGATCAGCGCGAGCGTGATGATCCCGATCGTCAAGGTGACGATCACCCAGTCGATCGAGCGGCGGAGCTTGGTCCACCAGGTCTGCGGTCCAGTGATCAGCTGGTTCATAGCCCTCCCGCCTCGAACTGGTGGGCGCGCCGCCGAGCCTCCTCGCCGGGCAGCGGCGGCGGCACGCCGGGCGCCCGCGGACGGTCGTCTTCGCTCGTGGCGCCCTTAGAGCCGAGGTAGTGATCGATCACCCGCATCACGATCGGCGCGGCCGCGTCGGCACCGGTTCCGCCGTGGGCGACCAGCGCGACGACCACGATCTCGGGGTTATCGGCCGGGGCGTAGCCGGCGAACCAAGCGTGATCCTGCGTCACGTCCCAGCCCTCGATGATCTCCTCGCCCTCCTTGCGCTAGATGCCGACCTCGGCCGTGCCGGTCTTGCCGGCCACCATCACGCTATCGATCCGCTCGCTGTAGGCGGTGCCGGGCTCGGTGTTGACCACCCCGACCAAGCCGCGATGGATCCGCTCGGCGTCGAACGCCGCGATCACTGGCTCGGTGTTCTTGAACTTGGGCTGGGTCTGCAGGACCAGCTTGCCGTCGGAGGTCACGACCCGGTCGACGAGCGAGGGCGTGACCACGTAGCCGCCGTTGGCGATCGCGGCGTAGAGCACCGCGACCTGCAGCACGGTGGCCTTCACGTTGCCCTGCCCGATCGCGCTGTTGAGCCGGACGCCGCGCTGGAAGGTGCCCTGACGCGACTCCGATGCCTCGGTCGGGATCACGCCTTGGGCCTCGGCGTTGATGCCGAGGCCGGTGCGCTCACCGAGCCCGAGCCGTCGCGCGACCTCTTCCATGCGCTGCAGCGAGAGGTCCTTGTCGATCGCGAGGTGATAGAAGTAGACGTTGCAGCTCTGCACGATCGCCTGGTGGAGATCGACGATGTCGTGGCGGTGGTTGCCGGCCTCCTTGAACGAGCGGCCGCCGTACTCGACATAGCCCTTGCACTCGATCGTCTCTTCGGGATCGAAGTTGGGATCCTCGAGCATCGCCAGCGCCGACACCACCTTGTAGGTGCTGCCCGGGTAGTAGTTCTCCTGCACCGTCTTGTCGACGAAGGGCTTGAAGGGCGAGTTGAGCCACTCCTCGTACTGCTGCCGCGCGATCCGGCCTTCCCAGTAGTTGGGGTCGATCGAGGGCGCCGAGACCATCGCGAGGATCCGCCCGGTCCGGACCTCCATCGCGACCACGCCGCCGGCTCGCTTGATGCCCTCGACGGTCAGCCGCTCGCCGCTGGTGCCCTCCATCGACTCGCCAGCCAACGCCGTGGCCGCGACCCGCTGCAGATCCAGGTCGACGCTGAGATAGATGTCCTGGCCGGGGATCGGCTCGCGATCGGCCGGCAGCGCCTCGAGGGCCGCGGGCGGCGGATCGGCGACCTCGCGGCCGAGCGCGTCGACGACCCGCGAGTGCCGGCCGAGCCGGCCACGCAGATAGTTCTCCCACTGCCGCTCGATCCCGGTCACGCCAATGCGATCGCCGAGCCGGTAGTCACCATAGCGCGCGTCTTCGAGCCGGTTCTGATCGATCTCGCGCATGAACCCGGTCACGAAGGCGGTCAGCTCGCGCTCGGGGTAGTAGCGACGGGCCGACTCGCGGATCTCGACCCAGCCATCGAAGTTGCGCGTCTGGATGCGCGCGTTCTCTTCCCAGCTCAGGTTGTTGCGCACGACCACCGCGTAGCGGCCGTCTCGCTCGTCGTCGCGCAGCTGCTCGAGCTTGGCCACGAACTTGGCCCGGTCGTCCTCGTCGACGAACGAGATCAGCGAGGCGAGCTCGATGATCTGCGCGTCGGCGATCGGCTGGCGAACGACCTCGCCCTGGGCCAGCTGCACGCGCGGGATCGCGGTCACGTGGAGGGCATAGGTGGCGTGGTTGGTCGCGAGTGGCCGCCCCTGGCTGTCGAAGATGCGCCCGCGCGGGGCCTCCACGTCGATCGTGTCGATGAAGTTCAGCTCGGCTCGCCGGGCAAAGTGGACACCTTCGAGGATCTGCAGCTGGAAGAGCCGAGCGACGAGCGCGAACACGATCAGCGTGGCGACGACCACGAAGGCCTGCAGGCGGGGCTTGAGCACGCGGACGTCGTCCGCGGGGCTGCGGCGGGTCAGCGCGTTGGGCTCGGGCTTGTTGGCGTTGCTGCCCCCGTCGGACCCTGCGGGCTTGCGCGGGAGATCGTCGCCGAACCCCGCCCGGCCCTTGTGGATCACCTTGCGGCCCTCGCTCATCGACGCTCCCTCTCGGTCACTGGCGGCCGGCTCGGCTTGTCTGCTTGCTCGCGCCGCTCGATCCGGAGCACGCGAAGCAGCCACTCGGTCGTGAGCCACACTGGGTGAGCGATCAAGAAGGTGGCCAAGAGATGCCAGCGGCTCTGCCAGAGCGCGCCCATCAGCGCCTCCCGAGGGATTCGGAGCGGCTCGGCGAGGACCATCAGCGTCGCCCAGGTTGCCAGATCGATCAGCGCGACCGCAGCCAGCGCAGCGAACGCCCGCGAGAGCCAGCCGTGCAAAGCCAACCGTGCCGCGGCCCAATGCAGGGCCAAGAAGCAGAGCTGATGCGCCAGCATCAGCGTCCCCAGTGGCGCCCCCTGGTGGAGATCTTCGAGGTAACCGAGCAGCGCTGCGATCGCCAGCTTGGCCGGCAACGTGCCCTCGCGCGAGAACGCCAGGTGGACCAGCAGCACCGCCGTGGTCGAGGGCAGCATCACGCTGAGGTGGAAGACGTGGCCCAAGCTGGCCACGGCCGCGATCAGCAGCCAACCAAGCAGCAGGTACGCGAGGGCACGAAAGAACATCGTGGGAGCTCGAGCGGGGACGCCTGTCAGCCGCGGACGGCCGACGCAGACTTCTAAGTCGAGCGCGAGCCGATGTCGAATCCGCGCCTGCGACTCCGCCTCGCGGACTGGCCTAAAGACCGTGAGGCTGACCACGACGCGCGGGCCGACGCGGGGATTCCGAACATGGTCCGAAGCGCGCACGCCGGTCGTGTTCGGCACCACGCCAACACCACACGAGGGTTATGCTCGTGCTGGCCATGGGCTGGTACGACCTATTCTCGAGGTTCTACGACCGCTCGCTCGAGCCGCTCTATCGCGACGCCCGACGAGCCGCCGTCGAAGCCCTCGATCTCCAGCCGGGCCTCACGGTCCTCGACCTTCCCTGTGGCACCGGCCAGAGCTTCGACCTGCTAGCCCCGCCGCTGCGACCCAACGGCGTCCTGATCGGCGTCGACGCCAGCAGCGGCATGCTCGACTACGCCAACGCTCGCATCGAGCAAGCCGGCTGGACGCACGTGCACATCGTGCCCGCCGACGTGCACGCCTTCTCTGCGAGCCGGCTCGCGCTGAGCATTGGTCGACGCGAGGTCGACCGCCTGCACGTGTTCCTCGGCCTGACCGCGTTCCCGGACTGGGAGAAGGCGTTCGACAGGCTGTGGGATCTGCTGACGCCCGGAGGTCGCTGCGTGATCGTCGATGTCCACTCCGCCTCGCTCGGGCTGCAAGGACGCATGGTCAACCTCGTGGCGCGGGCAGACATCCGGCGTCGCGTGTGGGAGCCGCTCGAGCGGGTCGCTCAGGACTACGCCTGGCGGCAGCTGCCCTCGCGCCCGCGGCACGGCGGGCAGCTCTTCTTGGCCACCGGCGTCAAGCCGAAGGCCTAGGGCAGCAGCCCTGATCGAGTGGGCGCATCGTTACGCGCTGCTATACGAGCAGCGAGAACAACCCGATGCCGACTCATCGAAGCCCAGCGATGCAGGACTGCATCGAGCAGTGTCTCAGGTGCCACGAGGTGTGCTTGCGCATGGCCAGCCATGATTGCCTCGAGCTCGGTGGCGAGCACGCGAACCCAGCCCACATCCAGCTCATGCTCGATTGCGCGGACATCTGCATGACCGCGGCGAATTTCATGATCCGTGGATCTGCTCGCCACGAGGCAATTTGCAAGGTCTGCGCAGACATCTGCGAGGCGTGTGGTGACGATTGTGCGCGGCTCGGAGACATGCAGGAGTGTGTCGACGCGTGTCGAGCGTGCACTCAGAGCTGCCGTGAACGAGTCCGCTGATCCCGTCGAGCCCTCGCACCCAGCTGCGATCCCTGCACGAGCGCCCGCGGAGGCGCCTGGGCCCTGGTCGCCGCTGGCGATCAGCCTGTTTCGCTGGATCTGGATCGCCACGGTCGTCTCGTACATCGGCACCTGGTTTCAGGAGGTCGCGGCCGGTTGGGTGATGACCACGCTCTCGGCCTCGCCGCTGATGGTCTCGCTGGTCCAGGTCGCGACGACCGTGCCGCTGCTCCTGCTCGGGCTCCCAGCGGGCACGCTCGCCGACATCGTCGATCGTCGGCGGCTGCTGATCGGCGTGACCGTGTGGATGATGGTCATCGCGGGGCTGCTCGCGACCGTCGCGCTGAGCGGCCGGCTGACCAGCGAGCTGCTGCTCGTGCTGGTGTTCGCCGGCTCGCTCGGCTCGGCGTTCTCGGCCCCGGCCTGGCAGTCGATCGTCCCCGAGCTGGTCCCTCGCAACCAGCTCTCCGCCGCGATCGCGCTCAACAGCGTCGGCACCAACATCGCTCGCGCGCTGGGTCCTGCGCTCGCCGGCGTGATCATTGCCAGCGTAGGTCCAGGCTTCGCGTTCGCCGTCAACGCGCTCTCGTTCGTCGGCGTGCTGCTCGTGCTGGTGCGCTGGCAGAGGAGCCCGCGCAGCTCCGATCTTCCGCCCGAGCAGCTCGTCGGCGGCACGGTGACCGGGATCCGCTACGTTCGACACGCGCCGGAGTTCGTGGCCGTGCTGGTCCGCTCTGGCCTGTTCTCGTTCTTCGCGGCCGCGCTGTGGGCCCTGCTGCCCTTGGTCAGCCGCAAGCTGCTCGACGCCGACGCGACTGGTTACGGCGTGCTGCTCGGGACGATCGGAGTCGGAGCCGTGAGTGGTGCGCTGGTCCTGCCAGCCCTGCGTTATCGGCTCGGGCCTGGCCGCCTCGTCGTGCTCGCCTCGCTGATCTACGCGAGCGCGCTGGCCGGCCTCGCCGCCGCACCTGCGTTCGTGGCCGCGCTCGGGCTGATGCTGCTCGCCGGCTTCGGATGGATCGCCGTGCTCTCGACCCTCAACGCGTCAGCCCAGTTCCTGCTGCCGGCGTGGGTCCGCGCGCGCGGCCTGTCGATCTCGTTGACCGTGTTCTTCGGCGGGATGGCGATCGGCTCGATCACCTGGGGCAGCTTGGCGAGCATCTTCGGCCTGCCCGCAGCCCTGCTCGGCGCGGCGACGGGCCTCATGCTCGGTCAGCTCGCCGCGCTACGCTTTCGCTTGCCGGTCGGGTCCGGTCCGGACTTCTCGCCTTCCAAGCACTGGCCGATCCCCGCGATCCCGCATGATCCGCGCAACGATCCCGGGCCGGTCATGGTCACCGTCGAATACGTGATCGACCCGAGCACGCGGCGCGAGTTCCTGCAGGCAGCCCGCGCGCTGCGTCGGCTCCGGCTCCGCGATGGCGCGCTCTCGTGGGAGCTCTACGCCGAGCCCGAGCGCGAGGGCGTGTACATCGAGGTGTTCACCAACCGCAGCTGGAACGACCACCTGCGCATGCACGATCGCTTCCCGGAGGCCGACCGCGAGCTCGAGGGGGCGATCCGTCGCTTCCATGTCGGAGACCAGCCGCCCAAGGTCGCCCACCTGCTCTCGACCCGCGGCGAGCGCATTGAGGCATGAGTGGCTCGGACGTTCAGCAAGGGCCCTCGCTGAGCGTCGAAGTGCTGACCTGCGGGAACCCGTCCTTGGCTAATACGAAGATGCCGGGGAACCCCTGCGTCTCGAATTGCCCGCTCGGGTTGGCGCACAATTGCGAGTCCTCGATGATCAGCTCGCCGCTGAGATCGTTGCTGACATAGAAGATCGCCCCGCCGCCCTCGTTGGCGTCATTGTCGACGATCTTGGTCCCGCACAAGCGCAGCGTGAAGGTGTTGCCATCATTATAGATGGCGCCACCGCTGCCCCCGCCAGGCGTGCCTTCCTGCGCGGGATTGGCCCCGTTCCCGATCGCCTGATTATGGGAGAAGTAGCTGTTGATCACCGTATACGAGACCCCGATGCTGCTCAGGCCGCCGCCGTTCGAGCAGCGGTTGCCCAGCTCCGGCGCGCCGCCGAAGGTGCTGTTGACCACGTAGA
>CBFGLP010001262.1:0-7914 GCA_965649595.1 uncultured Myxococcales bacterium
CATCAACATCCAGATGGTCTCGACCTCGGAGATCAAGGTGTCCGTGGTCGTCGAGGAGAAGTACGGCGAGCTGGCCCTGCGGGCGCTGCACGACGGGTTCGGGCTGGGCGAGTCAGCCTAATCGGCTTGGTCGTCAGTCAGCGCTCGCGGACTGGCAGCCACAGCGCGAGCTCGATGCCCGCGGTCAGCTCGACGCCGCCGACATGGAACGACGGATCGCTGGCGGCGGGCCGCTGGATCGTCGGGACGCGAGCGCCCGAGAGCGGCTCGATCGCGAGGTCGAGCCCTAGCGCGACGCCGAGGCGCAGCCACAGCTTGCCTGCCTGGATCAGGGCGCCTGGCGCCACGCGGAGGCCCGCGCTCAGCACCGGCGGGGCGCCGAGATCGAAGCGCTTCGAAGGCTCGCGCACCGTCCAGGGCTCGACGCCCGCCATCACGAGCACGGGCAGCTCGAAGCGACCGACCCTGAGGTCGTAGCCGAGCCCGAGTCGGACCCGCACGCGCGTCAGCGTCAGCAGGTCATCGCGGCGCGCGAGCACGCGGAGATCGAGGCCGAGCGCGATCCCTTGCGGGAGCCGCAGGTCGAGCCCGAGGTCAGCACCGAGGCCACGCAGGCCTGGGCCGGGGGAGAGGCCGAACGCTGCCTGGCCACCGAGCCGCGGGGCGAGCTCGAAGATCACGGGGCGCTCGGGCTCGGGTGCTGGCTCTGGCTCGGGCTCCGGCGCGAGCTCTGGCTCAGGTTCGGGTTCTGGCTCTGGCTCCGCAGGCTCTGGCTCCGCAGGCTCGGGCTCGCCCAGCTCCTCGGGCAGCTCCACGTCCTCGGCATCCGGCGCGAGGTCGTCCTCCTCGATCCCGGCGATCAAGTTGGCCAGCGCGCTGGCGAGGGTCCGTGCGGCCTCGTCCGGCTCGCTCGGGATCGTCCGAAACCACGCCCGTCCATCCGAGAAGATCAGCGTCAGCTCCCACAGCCCCGGATCGCTCGCACGCAGCTCGACGAACGCATGCAAGGCGCCCTCGCAAGCGGGATCACGCTCGCTCGCACGCTCGACCGTCCGCAGCCGCAGCGCAGGCAGGCGCAGGCGCGTCGCCTCCAAGAAGCGCTCGGGCTCGAGATCCTTCACCCGCACGATCGCGTCGCAGGGCGTGCGCGAGGCGGGTGCGGCTCGATCCGCCACCGTGACACCAGCCTCCGCCGTGGAGCCGGTCGGCGGTGTGAAGGCGAGCAGCCAGGCCAAGCCGAGCGCGAGCACGTCGTGCGACGGTAACTGGTTGGGCGCGCTCGATGGGGAGCTGAAATGGCGCAACTTCGTCACCGAGGGGTCGGTAGAGCCAGCGCCGGCGAGGCGAACGCGCTCAGCCAGACTCGTCCGAGTCCGTGCCCTCGTCGCTGCCCGTCTCGCCCGTGGGATCGCCCTCGCTCTCGGACGAGTCTGCTCCGCTCGACTCGTCCTCGTTCGGATCGCTCTCGCTCTCGTCGCCGGGCTCACCCTCGTTGCTCTCGGCCTCATCGGTCGAGCTGTCTTCGTCTTCGGGCTTGTCCTCGCTCTCGCCCTCGCTGTCCTCGTGCTCGTCCTCGGACTCGGCGTCCTCACCCTCGGACTCGCTGCCCTCGCTCTCGCCGGACTCGTCGTCGAGCACGTAGAGCTTCTCTTCACAACCAGCCAGCGTGAGCGCCAGCGAGGCGATGACGAGCACGAGCGAGCGGCGAGCGATCGTCATGGGACCTCGTGATCCTGCTCGCCGCTGCCGCCTGCGTCCAGCCCGAGGGCCTTCTCGGCGGCGCGGCGGTACACGCCGTGTGGGAAGTCGTCGAGGTAGGCCTGCCAACAAGCTGCCCGCTCGTCCGCGCTCGCGCGACGGCAGAGGCCCGCGCGCGCGTCATCGGCGAAGCGACCGCTCGGGAAGTCGACCAGGTACTCGCTCCAGAGCGCTCGCTCGGCCGCCACGTCGCCGCGTTGGTGCGCGAGCGTGAACAGATCGCCGTAGGCCAGATCGGCGTAGCGGCTGCGACCGGCGAGCTCGATGATCGCCCGGAACGCCTCCTCGGCCGCCTCGAGCTCGCCCGCGGCCCAGCGTGCCTGCGCCTCGTCGTCGAGCGCGGCGACCCGATCACCGAGCGAGCGATGCTTGCGAGCTCGCGGGCTCGTCGGGTCGCGCTCGACCTTCGCGCTGGGGGTCAACTTCGTCGTCTCGCTCGGCTCGTGCGAGCTGCTCTCATGCTCTTCTTCACTCGGCACCGCGATCGCCTCGCCGACCGTCCCAGTCGGCTCGCTGCGCTCGAGCCGAGGACGCGCCGCGTCTGCTTGGCCCGTCCCCTCGTCGTCTTTTTCGAGGTACTCGGCTTGACGATCCCCGACGCGAGCCTCGGAGCGTGCGCCGTCGACCAGGGCGTCGAGCACTCGCGGGCCGACGACCACGAGCCCCGCGATCACGGCCGCCAGCGCGACCGCACCAGCAATCCACCCCGTCGCGCGAGCCGGCCGCGGGGTGTCGGCGATGCTCGGCAGCGGCGGGATTCCGGCCATCCGTCGCGCCGCGACGTCCTGCTCGGCCAGCTCGCGCGCCTCGTCGATCAGCGCATCGAGCCCTGCCTCGTCGATGCCTTCTTCTCCGCGTGGACGGTGCAGCGCGACGACGGGCGCGAGCGCCTCGGCCTCCTCGACCCACGCTGCCGGGACCGCCTCGGGCGCGCGCTGATGCGCGCTCGCGATCACTGCCGCGAAGTCGGGCACCACGTCCTCGCGCTCGCGCTCGATCTCGTCGTCGATCGTCGCGCGGGCCTCGTTCAACCATTGGTCGAGCTCGTGATCGGTCATCGTCCCGACTCCCGGGGGCCACCCTCGTCGGGAGCCGAAAAGCCCATGCGGGCGAGTTGCTTGCGGATTCGTGCGCGAGCACGGCTGGCTCGGACCGCGAGGTTGTTGGCCGTGATGCCGAGCTGGGCGGCCGCCTCGTCGGGCCCCAGCCCCTCGAGCTCGCGCAGGATGAACGCCTCGCGCAGGTGCTCCGGCAGACCCTCGAGCGTCTGATAGAGCGCGCGGACCCGCTGGCGCGCAAGCATGGCCTTGTCGGGCGTCACGGGCTCGCTCTGCTCGCGGACCTCCTGCACGAGCGAGAGCCGAGCGTGCGCGTGGGCGGTGTTTCGCTGAGCTCGCCAGTGGTGCCGGGCCACGTTCAGCCCGATCCCGTGCAGCCACGTCGAGAAGCGAGCGCGCCCGTCGTAGCGGGCCATGCTCGACAGCGCTTGGACGAAGGTCTCCTGGACCAGCTCCTCGGCGACCTGAGCATCGCCGGTCAGGTAGCGGAGGTGGCGAAAGACTCCGTCGAAGTGATCTTGGTAGAGCCGCGCCCACGCTTGCATGTCTCCGCCGCGGGCTCGCTCGATCAGGGCGCGGGTCAGGTCGATGGCCGACTCGTCGCGCTCCTCGAGGTCCCTGTCCGACCCTCCGCCAACTCGCGGGGCCGTCTCGGGGCGGACGGAGCGCAGACGGGTGGGCTCGGACTCCACGGTCGTGCGTGCCTCGACCAAGCCATCGATTACAGCTTTGGGAGCCGTCACGGGTGAACTCATGAGGGCCACCCGTGCGGCTTCGCTCGACCGCGATCCGAAGATCAGTCGATTGGCACTGGCGTCGGCACCAGGTGGACCCGCGACGGGATCTTGCCGAGCTGGCCCCAGACGTCGTCGCCCCAGCAGGTCACTCGGCCGTCCACGTGGCGCACGCACATGTGATCGGTGCCGGCGGCCATCTCCGCGACGGGCTCGAGCGTCGGCGTCGGCATCCAGCGGGTGCCCTCACCGACGTAGGGGTTGTCATCCCAGCACTTGACCGCGCCGGCCTTGTCGAGCGCGCAGAGCATCGCGTTGGTGCCGACGACCTGCACGACCTCGCCGAGCTCGGGCATCTCCTTGAGATCCTGGACCTTGTAGTGGATCGCCTTGGGCTGGCCGTCGTCAGTCCACTCGCTCTCGGTCCGGCCGACCCAGCAGCTCAGCCGTCCGCCCTTGCTGATCGCACAGTCGTGGTAGGAGGCGCTGCCGAGCGCCTCGATCTTGGTCACGCCGACCTTGGTCAGCTCGAGCGGCGGCGGCGGGCGATCCCAGGTGTACATGAAGCCGAAGCAGCCGACGCTGCCGCTCTCGTCGGCGACGCAGGCCCGCATGTTGCGAGCAGTCATCGCCTTGGGCGCCTTGACCTCGGGCACTGGCTTGCGCTCGCTGATCGACGCGCCGCAGAGCAGCTGAGCCTTCTTGCCTTGCCCCTCGATCGTGCAGCTCGGCGGCTGACCGACCGCCAAGGCATGCACGGCGGTCGCCGTCGAGGTGATCTGGAAGCTCGGCTGCGGCGTGTACCAGTTCCACGACCCGCACGAGAGGTTGCCGTCGCTCGACAGGTAGCAGGCCTCCCAGCTCGACAGCAGCCCGGTCAGCTCCTGCATTGGCACGGTGACCGAGGTCGGCGTGGCCGCGGTCGCGATGCCGAGCGCTTCGATGTTGTCGTTGCCCCAGCAGCGCAGCAGCTTGTTCTGATCGACGGCGCAGGTGGTCCGCCCGTTCGCCTCGATCGAGCTCGCGCGCAGGTCCGCGAGCGTGTTTACGTGGGTCTCTTCGTAGGTGATCGCCTCGCCGCGGTCGAAGCCCCAGCACGAGATGCCCTCACCGGTGCGAGCGCAGGAGAAGTCCTCGGCCACGCTGAGCCCGAGCGCGCCGTGGAGATCCTTGGCCGCGACCGCCTCGTCGTGCCGGATCGCGCTGCCGTCCCCGAGCTGGCCGTAGACGTTGCGACCCCAGCAGAGCACCCGGCCCTCGCTGTTGCGCGCGCAGTTGTGCGAGCTGCTCGCGACCAGCTCGACCGCGCCCTCGACCCCGACAACCTCGCGCATGACCATCTCTTCGCCGCGCAGGACCGCGAACACGTCGCGATCGCTGCACACGACCTTGCCGTCGCTGCGCAGGACACACAGGTTGTTCCACGAGATCGAGAGGTCGACGGCGCCGCGGAAGCGACCGACCTCGAGCACGTCCGAGGGCGGCTCTTCGCCCTCGACGGGCGGAGTCGGACCCATGCCGCTCCAGCCGGACTGGTACTTGCGCCAATCCGAGACCGACTGGCCCCAGCAAACGATCGCGCCCGCGTTCGTCAACCCGCACGCGAGGCTGTCGCTGACCGCGAGCGCGATCGCGTTGTCGAGCCGCTGGCGGGGCACCTCGTAGTCGGTCGCCGAGAAGCACCAGATCGCGCCGCCCTCGAGCGTCGCGCAGGCCTCCGACTCGCCGACCTCGATGTCGATCGCGTCGCGCAGCCCGGCGATCTCCCACACGTGCGAGCTGCCCCACTGGACCGAGCCCCAGCAACGAACTCGGCCGTCGTCGACGATTGCACACGCGCGCGAGCGCGAGGCTCCGATCGCCTTCGCGTTCTGAACGATCTCCAGACGCGACGCCGGGCCCCACTTGCGCTGGCTGTACATCGCGTAGGGATCCGTCGAGACCGGCTGCTTGGGCAGCTCGCGGAGGCTCATGTCGGCATCGGGTCCGCGGCCCCAGCAGTACACCGCGCCTGTCCGTTCGACCGCGCAGCCGAACTCCGACTGGATGGCGAGGTCGACCCAGCGCGCGCCCGACGTCTCGTCCTTGGCCGGCTTTGCGGTGCCGCCCTTTTCCGGCCCGCGAACCTTGGGGTTTCGATCCGGGGACGTGGAGATGTCGGCCGTCGGGCGATGGCACCCGGCCAGTGCGAGGAGTGCGAGCAGGGGAACGAGGCTGCGGTGCACGAGCCGATGCTACTTGGAGGCACCAACGCCCCGCCATGTCGTGGACGTGAGCCCGACCGCAGGTTCTGCTCTCGGCGAGCACACTGGGATATCGGTGGTGAGAGGCACACGATAGCCGGCGCGTCTAGGCTGGCCAGCAAGGCACCGATATATCAGTGGCCAAATGTCGTTGCTCGAGGCACATGATCACCGTCATATCGGTGTGCGCCGGCAACCGGTACGATGAGCCATGCTCGATCCTCTCGCCCTCTTGGGAGACGTGGCCCTCGCCTTCGAAGCGAGCACGAATCCCCGGACGCTGCTTCCGAGGCTGGCGAACGCGCTCCATCGCCACGTTCCCGTGGTCGAGGTCGAGCTGATCCGTCGGCCCAGCTCGAAGGACACGGTCGTGATCGTGGCCTTCTCGCCGGAGTCCGGCCGCCGCTGGAGGGGTGAGCGCTCGAGCCGTGTGCTCGAGCGGGTGCGCGAGGAGCAGCAGCTCGGCGAGTTCACCCGTGTCAGCGAGCCTTCGCGGGTCAGCGACGAGGAGATCGATGCCCGTCTCCGCCTCGCCGTCTGCCGCGGGATCCTGGGGATCGGCCTCGCTCGCGGCGCGCTCGACCGACTTCGAGACGCCCGCGTGGTCGAGCTGCTGGTGACCGATCTCCGAGCCCGGCTCGAGCCGCTGGGGTGGCTGGATCGACTCGCAGAGCGGTCCCGACACTCGTTTGCTCGGACTGCTCGAGAAATCACCGAAACTCCGGTGAATCAGGCTTCCAGCAAGAGCACCGAAATATCAGTGACGCGAAAGCAAGTCTCGATCACCGATATAACAGTGAGCCACGTAGAAGACCAAATCACCGATATGCCGGTGCCATCTTTTGCGGAGGCCCAGCGTCGGGCGATCGCCCACGCTCTCTCGGTCTCTCGGGGCAAGATCTATGGCGAGGACGGTGCAGCCGCGCTGCTCGGCCTCAAGCCCAGCACCCTCCAGAGCAAGATGCGCAAGCTCGGGATGGAGCGGCTCGACTTTCGCGGCTAGCCCCTGGCGAACCCGAGATCGTCGGCCAGCCGCGCGCGCATGTGGTCGATCTGCCGCTGCCGTTCCTCGGCCGTCCACCCGAGCACCTCGGCCATGCGATCGGCCAGCGGAACGATCGAGGCCTCGGGCTCGAGGCCATAGAGCGGCAGCCGAGTCCGCCGATACACGAGATCCTCCAGCGCCGCCGCGCCTTCGTGCTCGACGGCCCACTCGACCTCGCCGTCGATGCAGCGCGCACCCGGGTAGATGGGCCGGCTCCCGAGCGCGATCACATGCGTGGCTTCGGCGCCGAACAACCCCGCGAGTCGCTCGGCCACGGCGCGCTCGATCCCGTGCTCGCGCACGAGCGCGTCGCTCAGCTTGGCCAGATCTCCATCGAACTCGCCGCCCGGGAGCACCGGCTCGTCACTCGGCACAGGCAGCTCGCGACCGAGCCGCTCGGCCACGCTCTCGAGCACGCGCCGGGCCATGCCGCGATAACCGGTCAGCTTGCCGCCCGCGACCGAGATGACCCCGAGCGGTCCAGTCAGCAGCTCGTCGCGGCGAGACAGCTCGGATGGGTTCTTCTTGGTCGGGTCGGCGATCAGCGGCCGCAGGCCCGCCCACGCTCCGACCACGTCCTTGGGCGTCAGCGGGCCACAAGTAAAGTAGCGAGCGCAGGGCTCGAGCAGGTACTCGACGTCGGCCAAGGTGATCGTCGGCCAGACCTCGGCGCCACGCTCGTAGGTCGTGTCGGTCGTGCCGAGGTACACGACGTCGCCGCGACGGATCGCGAAGATCCGCCGCTTGTCGTTGGTGTCGAGCACCAAGAGGTTGCGGACCGGCAGCTTGCTGGCCGGAATCGAGATGTGGATGCCCTTGCTCAGGTGCAGCAGCGGCGGCGAGTCGGGGTTCTCGAGCTTCTGCAGCGCCTCGACCCAGGGGCCCGAGGCGTTGACGATCACCCGACCCCGCACGTCGACCGTCTCGCCCGTGAGCGCGCAGCGGGCCCGCACGCCCATCGCCCGATCGCCGCTGCGCAACAGCTCGATCACCGGAGCGTGGTTGATCGCGACCGTGCCGAGCGAGACCGCCGAGCGGAGGTTGGCCAGCACCAGCCGCGCGTCGTCGGTCAGGTA
>CBFGLP010001263.1:0-11169 GCA_965649595.1 uncultured Myxococcales bacterium
ACGTCCCTCCATCAAAACCAGATAATCCCTGTGCCCGGTTGAGTCGGCCTCTCGGCCGACTCAACCGGGCACAGGGATTAAACCGAAGCGCCCATGCACCGACGCTCCTTCAACGTCGGCGCATGGGCCTGCTCCGGTGGCTGCCGAGCTCGGAGGCGCCTGGCTCGGTAGCCTAGCAGCCCGTGGTGCAGCGCGACACGGGCCGCCCGCCGATCGAGGTCGGCGTCTGCGAGAGACTACTCGATCATCGTCGCCGCTGCCTCGAGGCAGAACCCGACCGTCATCGAATTTCGCCAGTGGTCGAGCGTGCTGCTGTCGACGATCGTCCGATCAACGACCGCGAGCGTGAGCGTGTAGCCGCACGGGCGCATGCCAGTGGTGTCGAGCTCCCAGCTGCCGCCGAACTCGCCGTAGGGGTTGAGCCCGCCGACGTAGCTGCTCACACCCAGCAGCACCGGCGGCGTCACCGGGACCGGCGGGCTCGGGGTCGGGTTCGGTTGCAGCACCAGGCCCGCGCTGCCGAAGTTCACATCGGTAGCGACGTAGGTCCCGACCAGCTTGTCTCCGACGTGGAACTTGCCGCAGTCGCCCGCGGGCGTGACCACGTTGGCGCCCTTGCGGACGACCCCGGTGATGCGCAGGTCGGCCTTGGGTTGCTCGTTGTCGAGCCGCACGATGACCGTCTGCCTGAGCGTCCCGTCATCGCAGTGGAGGATCGCGGCCGGCAACACGTTGCCGTGCACGTCCTTGCCCTCCACGCGGATCTCGTAGATCCCGCGCGGTGTGTGGGTCGGCCAGCGGGCGAGCACGCGGCCGCTGACGAAGCGCCACTCGCCAGGCCCGAACACCTCTTGGTAGGTGTACCAACCCTCACTATCGGTCACCTGGGAGATCTGCGAGTGCAGGGCTGCGCCACCGCCGATCGAGGTCGTGACGTCGATGCGAAAGTCGTTGGTAAGCGGCTGCCAGGGGTTGGCGCTCTCGGGCAGGCTCGGCGCGTAGGGTCGGACCGAGACCCGATACTTGGGCTTGGCCGCAGCGAGCGTGCTCGGCGGGTTGGCGAACGACCCGGTGATCGTGATCGTGCCACCGAAGGGCGCGTCGTCGGCTCGGCCGGCCGTCGTGATGCCCTCACCATTGGCGTAGCCGGTCGCCACGTCGATGTCGCAGACCGCGATGTCTCCGACGCTGTCGAGCAAGGGCAGCTGCATGCCGGTGGCGATCGCCGGGCCGGGCTTGACCTCGATCGTGACCTCGGCGCGGCCGCCCCAGTAGGGCACCTCCTCGGGCTGCGTGACCACGCCGTTCCACGACAGGATCGCCCGCACCCGCAAGCTGGTGAAGCCTTGCTCACATGGCCTCTGATAGCGGGTGAGGTCGACCGGCAACACGACCGCGTAGTCGATCCCTCCCTTGGGTACCGGGACGTCGTGGACTGCGACCGAGGCGGTGCCGAGCCGAGACCAGCTCGCGCCATCCTCGTCCCAGACCCAGAAGCTCACGTACTCGCGCGTGCCTCGTTGGCAGAGCCCGCCGCCGTAGCCCTGCGACTGCTTGATCGCGATCACCGCGGTCAGGGCCTGACGATCGCGGTCGTAGCCGACGCAGCGCAGCTCCTCGTAGCTCTGGTTGCCGTCGCCGGGCTCGAGCAGCTGCTCGAGCAGCTCGCCGAGGTTGGCGATGCCGAGCTGCTGCTGAATCATGGGGGTGAGCGCCGCGATCTCGCTCGACGACTTGTTGGCGACCAAGCCGAGCAGGAACGCCGCCGCGAAGCGCTGGATCGGCACCTTGGCCTTGGCGTAGGCGACCGCCAATTGCGGCAGGGTCGGCTGCGGAATCAGCTGCTCACCGACGCTCTCGATCTGCTGATTGATCAGCTCGACCAGGTCGGACGAGAGGTTCGGGATCGTCTCGAAGATCCACTGCGGCCGGGCTTGGATCTGAATCGTGGTGTCCAAGGCGTTGCCCCAGGGGGGGACATAGTTGGGATCGCCGGGCGGCGGCACGTCGTTCCAGCTCAGGAGCGCTCGAACCCGCGGCAAGAAGGGGATGGTGCAGCGCCTGCGCACCGGCGAGAGCGGCACGTGGACCGAGTAGTGGAGCGAATCAGGCTCGGGGATGTCGTGCGCGGTGAAGCCCGCGACCCCGAGATCCGACCAATTGCCGTCATTGTTCCAATCGACGAAGAAGCGCACGTACTCGCGGCTGCCTGGCCCGCAGACCGGACCGCCATAGCCCGCGCCGAGCTTGACGTGCACGATCGCCTCGAGCCGATCGAGCTCGGGCTGGTAGCCGATGCAGACGAGCTGCTCGTAGGTGGTGTCGCCGGCTTGCACGGCGATCGCCTCGAAGGGCGAGTTGGTCAGGGTGCCGAAGTAGTTCGGGTTGGCCTGAATCAGCGCGCGGAAGCTCTGGCGGGTCCACGGGGGCACGTGGAGATCGATGTCGAGGCCGAGGGCCTCGCGGGTGATCGGGCCGAGCACGCCATCGGGCCGCAGCTTGGCGGCGCGTTGAAAGCCGACCAACGCCTTGCGGGTGCGCGGGCCGAAGACTGCATCGAGGGGGCCCGGGTCGTGACCCACTTCCGTCAATTTCTTTTGTAGCTTCAGTACGAGGTTGCCCCGAGCACCGATCGAAAGACTCACGAAAGACTCCTCGGTGGCAGCCGCGAGGACGGCGATATGCGATCGCGCGCGGCTCCAGCAGGGGGGTCTATCGCGAAGGTCGCGAGCGGCAAGCGAGGCGAGCCCACGCGCGAGGGAACTGCCGTTCTGATTGGCGGGGATGGGTTTTGGGGCGATGCTGGTTTTCGCTACGGGGCCGGGGCTTCGGCCGGTCATCGTATTTGATCGCGAGCTATGAATGCGCGATTCGATTCGACCCTTCGATCATGCTCTTCGAGCGAGGTGCTGTCTCACCATGATGGGAATGCCAGCCTGCTAGTCGCTGGCGCTGGAGCGCGCGTTTGCGCCGTTTCGATCAGCCTCGATCTTCGATTGATTCGCTCATGATCGATCGGCGCGTCGATTCATCGTCGTCGTCGGCCTCGGCAGCCGCGGCGGCCTCGGCAGCCTCGCGTCGCGTCGGCGCTCGAGTGTCCGGGACCTCGACGCCGAGGCGCGAAGCCGCTCGTGCGGCGGCTCGCTCGGCCGCTCGTCGACGGCTCTCGGGCGATCGCGCCGACTTCGGGCGCGAGCCGTCTCGTCGCGTGTCCGCAGCCAACTCGGCGCTCTCGAGCGCCTCTTCGCGGCTCAATTGGCCCGGCTTGGCGAGCTCGATCCCGGAAGCGGCCGCAGCCTTCGCGGCGGCCGCTTCGGCGGCCGCGAAGGCTTCGCGGCGGCTCGGAGGACCCGGGCGCGGCGGTCGGTCTTTCGTCGAGATCGCGGTCGATGCCGCGGCTTCGGCCTGACGGCGACGTTGCTTTGCTTTGCGGCTCCCCTTCGGCTTGGCCATGACCGTCGGACCCCGATCAGCCGGCCTTGGCCTGGTAGCGGACCACCAAATTGAGGTTTCGGAGCTGGCGTTTGTCTCCGATCACGGTCAGCGGCACCGTCGTGCCGGTGGCGGCGACACGCAGCCCGCTCGTGTCGATCTGTCGGCCGTCACGCAGCTCGAGCTCCGGGTCATCGTTGATGCGCAGACGAATGTTCGCGCCCTCGCTCGCATCGATCCGCGCGAACAAGCCAAAGATGCGGCTACTCGACAGGTTCGGGAACAGATCCCGCGTGAGCGGAAGCGGGAAGCTGGTTGTCTGGGGGTCATCGAGGAACGCCGCCCACTCCTCGGCGAAGTCGTAATTCATGTCGAAGAAGCGCAGCGCTTCATAGGGCTTCAGCATCCCGCGGACCGCCTCGGCGAGCGTATCGCCGCCGTTCATGGCCGTGTACTTGAGCTTGATGGTCACGTCGAGCAGATCGCGGACATCGAACGCGGTGGTCTGACCGTTGAGCTCGAGCCGCCAGCTCGACACCGCGCCGGTGCCCTCGAAGGGCAGGTAGCGATCGCTGTCGAAGCGGAGCTCGAACAGCCCGTTGTTGTCCTCGTAGGGATCGTGACGCGACAGCGCGACCTGCTGGCGGCTCCTCCAGTTGCTGCGGATCGAGGTCGGCGCGCGATCCTTGGGCGCGAGCAGGAACTGGATCGCCTTGACGTCCGGCTCGAGCACAGTGCGATCGGTCAGCTGGGTCAGCGTCGCGTTGACATAGACCCCCTCGGCGACGTCGAAGACCAGCGCGATGGTCTTGAGCTGGCGGCGATAGTGGCCGGGGAAGTCGGCGTCGAACAGCGCCTCGCCGAGCTGGAACTCGCACACGCCGCGGGCCTTGAGCTCGAGGAACGCGAGCGGGTCGAGCTCGAGCAGCGAGATGTCCTTGCCGATCTCGAGCCGGCGCACGTCGCTGTCGATGAACGCCTGCTCCATCCGATCGATGTCGAGGCCGAGCTGAGCGCCCGCGAGCAAGCCCTTGCGCTGGCTGTCCCAGTAGTGCGCGTGGATGAACGCGACGTCCCGCTCGGACAGCCCGCGCTCGTACTGATAGGCCCGCTCGGCGCTGCGGGCCATGTCGAGCGCGAGGCGATAGGTCTGATAGTGGACCGTCGACAGCCGCCCGGCCATCCACTGGTAGAGCTGCTCGTTGGTGAACTTGCTGGTGTAGAAGGTCGCGATCGCGCGGTTGTGCTCGATCTCCTGCTTGGCGATCGCTACCTCGTGCTCGAGCGCGCTGATCTGCGCGTTGGCGCCGGCGATCTGCTGGTCGATCTGCGCGATGTCGACGCTGGCGAGGTCGCGCTGCAGCTTCCACTCGGCCTCGAGGCGCTGGTGTTGGCCGACCACGCCGAGCAGCTCACCGGCGATGCTCAGGCCCTCGCCGGCAGCCTCGGTGACCGCCGCGATGCTGTCGAAGATGGCGTTGGCGTTGGTGCCACCATACTTGACGCCCATGATGAATGGGCCGACGAGCGCGTCGGGGGCCGAGCCGCCAGCAGCCGCGATCGCATGCGATATGGCCGAGACCGCGTGGGAGACGACCCCCGCGCTCATCAGCGACATCTGTGCGATCTCCCAGGGCGAGAAGCCGTCGTCGATCCAATCCGAGTAGGTCCGCTCGCGAACCTCGGCTTGGCGCCGAGCCTCGCGCAGCGAGGCCAATGACGCGCGGGCCTCGTCGAGCTGCGCCTCGCGAACGCGAAGCGTCAGCGCACGGATCTCGCCGTCTTGCTCGGTGGTCAGCCGGCTGAGGTGCTCGCTGTCCTTGCGGTCGAGCGCGGCGAGCAAGTCGTCGCCGAGCTGGCTGACGCGGCTGACGAGCGAGCGCGCCTTGTCGATGAGGAAGGTGAATCGGTAGTGGGGGGTCGCGGTCAGGCGCGCAGCCTCGATGCCGGCGAGCCCGCCACCGCTGGCGGCGGCGAGCACCAGGGCCATCGGGTCGATCGGCGGCTCGAAGAGCGGCAAGGGCTGGCGCTCGCCGTAGAGGTTGAGGCAGTGGCGAATCTTGTGCAGCCGGTCTTCGACCCGATCCCAGTAGTCGACGAACTCGCGGTTCTGCGGGATGTGGAAGTACGCGGTGTCGACGATCGAGTCGTGCAGCGTGCCGGCGTGGGTCAAGCGAGCCTCGGCCGGATCGAGCCCGCTCTCGAGGTAGAGCAGGAACTCGTAGTCGTCGCCCAGGTCGTGGAGCTGTCGATAGTCGCGATCAGCCGACATCGCTCGCGCGCCGGTCGTCTGCGGTCGGCGGCCGAGCAGATCCTGAGCGAGCATGTAGAGCATGCGCGCCTCGTGGATGCTCTCCATCGTGTATTGGCTGAACAATAGGTCGCCCCAGTCGAGCAGGTTGTCGACGTAGCGCATGACGATCGCCTTGCGGTAGGCGATCCGGCGCAGCGTAGCGATCGCGTGCGGGTCGAAGGGATCGTCGAGGTAGGTCGCGAGCTGGGCTTCCGACGTCAACATCGCGGCGTAGGTCTTGGCCAGGCGACCGACCAGCTCGACGAGCTCCATCAGCGACCGCCGGAGCTTCGCCACCTCGGCCAGCACGTCGGCGCGAGGGCTGCCCGAGCGCAAGCTCGCGACCGCAGCGCGCAGGTCCACGAGGGGCTGACCCGCGAGCTGCTCGAGCACCTCGCGCTCGGCGTCGCTCAGGTTGCGGTGACCCGCGAACGCGTCCTGCAGCGCGAGCAATTGGGTGTTGTACGCGTCGTAGAGCGGCTCGACCGTGGCGAGGTCGACCCCGAGCGCCCGCAGCTGCTCGAGCTTGTCCTCCGCCGCCTCGACGAGCGCGCGCGTATCAGCGGTCAGGAAGGGCAGGAACTTCCAATAATCGCCAGGATCGGTCGGATCGAACACGTGCTCGTACCACGCCTTGGCCTGGGCGAATTTCTGCCCGGTGTTGAGCGACTGAGCGATCAGGAAGGGCGCGTGGAAGAAGATCTCCCAGTAGTAGATGCCGTTGGCGCTGTCGAAGTCGAGGTGCGAGCTGACCGGCAGCGTTGCGATCCGGTCCGAGTTGATCTGGATGGTAGTTGGCGAGCTCGTGATCGCGGAGAACGCTGGGGTCTCGTCGAGCTGCTGGCTCTCGACACCGAGCAGCCGCTCGATCCCGCCGGTGAACAAGCGCTCGCTGAGCGTCGAGGCGGTCGAGGTCGTGAGTCGGATGATGTCGAAGCGTGCTGCCTGGATCTCGTAGGGCTCGGCCTCCTCGTCATCGTCGAGGGCATAGCGGCAATACTCGCCGCCCTTGAAGACATACAGGCGGTCCGCGGTCGTCAAGGTCGCGTCGAAGCCGTTGCGGTGCTCGGCGTGGAGGTTGCCCCAGTTGCCGACGATCGGTCGGAGCTCGAGCCCGGTGCTCGGGCGCTGGCCGGGAGCCAGGGCGACATAGTCGGGCCCTGCGAACAAGAAGATCCGTCCGCGCAGGCTCATCGCGGCGTTGATCAGCCGGACGCTGGTCGTGTCGCCGTAGAACGTGGGTGTGCCCGGGTCCGCGAAGCGCCCGATCGGATCCGCGCCCAGCTGGTACGAGAGCAGCTCGTTGCCGCTCGCGAGGAAGAGGCGTCCATCGGCGACCCAAGCCGCGTCGACCCCACGCTCGAGCACGTTGTTGGCGATCGCTCCGAAGCGCGGCACGATCGGGCGCTCTTGCTCGAGCGCGTCGCTGCTCACGTACACCTGGTCGCGGAAGAACAGCGTGTGCCCGTCGAGCTCGACGGCCGCGTCGATGTGGCTCCACTGCGGGAGCCCGTCGGGGTTGCCCGCGAGCAGCTTGGGGTAGCCCTCGTCGATCAGCTGGTAGTCGGCGCCGGTGTAGCGCACGTAGCTGTCGCCGGTGATCAGGAAGGTCTTGTCTTTGCTGCGGAACGCCGCGTCCACGCGGTTGTGCGTGGTGATCGGGCTCGCCGAGAGGCCCCAGCGAGCGGCCGCCGCGGTCGGGTTGTTCCAGGCGTCGATCGCCTGGGTCAGCGTCGAGACACTCAGATCGTGCAGCGGGAGGGTGATGAACTCGCCGCCGCTAAACAAATACGCCTGCCGATCGAGCCCGACCATCGCCGCCTGGATCGAGCGCGCGAGCGGAAACACCATGTCCGAGCCGTCTTGGTGGAGGCCCTGCTCGACGAAATAGATGGTGGTGTCACCCCACTCGAGGATCGCGCTCATCATCTGATTCAGCGCTCGCGCGCTCGAGACTTGCGAATTCTCGAGCATGTAGATCATCGATGAGGACTGCAGCACGATCGCGCCGTGGCGCGATTGTGCCGAGTGGATGCGGACCCGCTTGTAGCTGGCGTTGTTATTGGTACAGCCGAGGTCCTCGAGCAGCGTGTAGAGGGTGGCCGGCTTGGGGTAGCCGGAATCGAAGACGTCATAGCGAGGCCCGGTGTAACGCAGGTAGCTCTCTCCGATGATGATATAGGTGTGCTCACCGTGCACGAACGCGGCGGTGACCACATGCTTGGCGATCACGCTGGTCCGGCCCCAGACCTCCCGGATGCTGCGTGGCGCTTGGTCATGACCCACGCGCACGAACACACCATCACCGAACAAGTAGGTGTGACCGTCAGCGCCGTCGAGCGCGGCGTGGATTCGGTCCCAGGCCGGGAATCCGTCGCGGTTGCCGGCGAGCGAGCAGGGCCCGCCGCGGTCGGCGAGCTCGAGGCCATGGCTATAGCGGATGTACTGCGAGCCACGGAACAGCACCAGCGAGCCGGCCATCCAGACCGCGGCGTCGATCCGTCCGTCGCGCGCGATGGCGTTGTCGATCTGGCCCCAGCGCGAGCGCGTGTCCGCGACCTGCTGGACGCCGTCGACGACCGAGGCGTAGCGGAGGTTGGCGTTGTCGAAGAACAACCGCTCACCGCTCGGTAGCTCGACGGCGGCATCGATCCTCGACCAATTCGGCAGCCCGTCGTCGTTGTCGGCGAGCGGGCGGGGGAGATTGTCGAGCCCGAGCGTCGGCTCGGCGGGCTTGCACAAGAAGCTGCCGCCCTTGTAGTCGAAGCTGAACCACGGGCCGTCGGTCGAGGCTTGGTAGGTGTTGAGCGGGACAAACTCGCCGACCGCGGCGAGCTCGGCGAGCTCGCGCTCGGCGAACAGGCCGGCGAGGAACTGCGCGCGCGAGTCGGGGACCGGCGGCGCGGGGATCTGCCGGGTCACGAAGTCGCCGGACAGCGAGAAGAAGCGCAGCCGTCGGTGCCCAGCTCCTCCAACCGAGTAGCCGCCGCCGATGACGATGTGTTGGTGGGCGGTGTCCCCGATCCGATCCGAGCTCTCGACGTAGAGCTCGACCTCATCGATCGGCTCGCGCTCCTCGACCTCGGCGCGCAGCAGCTGCGGCTGTATCCACTCCTCGTTGAGGTTGTAGAACGAGTAGCGAATGTTGAGGACGTACACGACGTCGTTGCGGTTGCTGACCTGCCGGCCGCCGTCGACGTCGCGGACCTCGATCGTGGCCGAGGCCGAGCTCGCGGCCCGAGTCTCGATCTCGGCCCAGAACACGAACACCCGACCGAACGCGTGCACCGGGTATACGCGCGTGGCGTTGATCTCGATCCCGACCGGCAGCCAGGGCCGCCAGATCACCGAATTGCTGCGACCCTGGACGAACGCCGCGGTCCGGTAATAGTAGCGAGTTGGGTTGGTGCGCGTGTGGCCGAACAACACCAATTGTTTGTCATGGGCGCTGTCGGGATCGTCGTAGACGTAGCCGCCGGCGATCGCTAGCCGCGAGACCTCGCTGTATTCGTCGAGGTAGTGCTTGTACACGCGCTTGGCGGCGTCGTCGGTGATCTCGGCCTGGAGTAGCTCGGCCTCGAGGGTCTTGAAGGCCGGAGTCTTGGAGTCGCGTAGCTCGGGGCGAATGAAGTTCTCGGGGTGCAGGAAGACCTTGCGGTTGGCCTCCCAGACCCGATAGCTCTTCATCCACTCCCAATATTGGGCGAGCTCGCGGCGCGCGAGATCGTCGGAATTGCCCTTGGGATCGAGGCGCTCGAGGTTGACGAAGTAGCGGTGAAAGTAGAGCTGGATCGCGGCGGTCGCCTCGCGGATGCGCGAGGTCTGTGCGCAGGGCTGCATCGCGACGTCGATGAGCAGGAAGTCGCTGAGGTCGCGAGCGTCGGCGAAGCGCTGGTCGTGCGCGACGGCATAGGCGACCAGTGCGTCGCGGCGCGCGATCGCCAGGTGATCGCGGACCTCGCGCTCGATGACCGGCCACTCGGCGCCCGGGAACCGCTCTCCGAGCAGGCGATAGAGCGTGTCCGCGACCTGCTCGCGCGACCCCTCACCAGCGTAGAGCGGCAGCCAGATCGCCTCGTAGAGCTCGCGTGGATAGGTGCCCAAGCTCGTGGCGACCGTCAGGATCTCGTCGATTCGCACGAGCAGTTCGAGCTCGAACGCGACCTCCGGTGAAGCTGGTCGGCGGCGACGAACAAAGCCGTCGCGCCGCTTGAGCCATTGCAGGTCCTCGACAGCCCAGCCGAACAACCCGGCCACCGACTCGTAGGGTGACGAGACGTCGGCATCACCCGCGTGCAGGAGCTCGGTCAGCGAGCGCTCGCCCTCGCCACGCCGCGCCAACTCGCGGTAGCGATGCAGGAGCCGGACATCGTTGAGGTGGATCGCGTTCCACGGGCCCCAGCGCAGCGTGAAGGGCTGCGGGCCGATCGCAGCGCAGCGGCGCAGCGCAGCGTCTTCGAAGCCGAGGTAGAGCTCGGCGCGGGCGAGATACACCCGACCAGCGAAGGTCCAGGCTCCGTCGATGCTGGCCTCGAAGCTCGCGGGGAGGTCTCCCCAATTGTCCTTGATCGCGAGCGGATAGCCCTCGTCGACGTGGGCTGACTCGGGATCGGAGTAGCGAGCGAACCATGGGCCCTTGAACACGTAGAGCTGCCCGGTCGGCGCGACGAAGGCCGCGTCGAGGCGCACGTTGACGTGCCCGGCCGACGCGAAGGGGTTGTCCAGGTGCCCCCAGCGCTCGTGGATCGGCCGACGCTCGATGCTCGGCACGGCGCCCGAGCCGGTGACGCGCAGCCACTCGCCGCGCTTGAACGCGTGAAATACTCCGTCGACGACGAACGCGGCGTCGAGGCCATGCGTGAACGCGTCGGGCAGCCGCGCGCTGCTAGCCTCGGGGAACAGATCGGCGAGCAGCGTTGCGAGCGAGCGCGGGTAGCCGGGATCGACGAACTCTTGGCCGATGTCGCGATAACGTACGTACTGATCATCACGAACGAGGTATGTGGCCCCACGCGCGTCGTGGAAGGCGGCGTCGACCCGGCTCGACTGCGCGATCGTGTTGCGGATTTGACCGAGCTTGGTGAGTGGGTGTCGGCGCTCCCGCTCGGTCGAGGCCGTGAACAGCCGACCATCGATGAGCATGAACACCGTGGATGGGTTGGCCCAGACCGCGGCGATCCGACCGGGGGCGCCGGGCTCGGGGGCCAGCGCCTCGAAGCTCGACTCGAGCGACTCGGGCAAGCTGGCGAACGCCGGCTCGCTGCGCAGGTTGGCGGCGATCGTCCGGGGGTAGCCCGGATCGACGTAGCGATAGTCGGCCGTCGAGTAGCGCACGTATTGGTCGCCGGCGAACACGAAGGTCTGCCCACGAGGCCTACTGCGTGGTCGGAGCGCAGGGCTTCTCGCCGATCGCCCGGATCGACAGCCGCTGGGGCATCGGCGAG
>CBFGLP010001264.1:0-4228 GCA_965649595.1 uncultured Myxococcales bacterium
AGGAAGGCCTCAAGGAAGGAATCACGCTCGCCCTGCTGGCGGTCCTCCGCGCCCGTGGTCTCGACGTCTCCGAGCGCCTGAAAGACGCCCTGGCCGACTGCCGCGATCTCGCCGTGCTCGAGCAACTTGCCAATCGCGCCACCCAATTTGCGGGCGACGACGAGCTCCTCGCCGAGCTGTCGAAGCTGTCCGCCGCCCGCGGCTGACGCTCGACCAGCCACCCGCAGCTGACAGGCTGCCGCTCACCGAGTCTCGACCCGGACACGCTCGCGCGTGTCCGCCTCGCCCTGCCCGAGCCGCTCGATCACAAAGCGCACCGGCAAGAAGCGCTCGATCAGCTCCGCGTTGGTCTGCGTATGCAAGCTGGTCGGCAGCGTCCAGAACTCACCGGATCCCGTCAACGCCAGCGGGATCAGCAGCTGGTCCGCCAGATGCTCCCCGACCGCGACGCCAGCGTCCAACCAGCGACGCAGCTCGACCACGGCATCCTGGGCGACTTGCTCGGCTCGCACCCCCTTGTCGCCAAAGCCGGTCACGACCTCGCAGGCATGCTCGGTCTCGACGATCAGCACCAACGCGTTGCCCGGGCCCGGCCCCTGCGGCTCGACCACGAAGCACTCGTCGCGCGACCAACCGAGCTCGCGCTTGACCACCGTCAGCTCCCGCGTGGCAATGTTGCGCGGTAGGTTGGCCACGATCGCGTTCGCACGCCGACGGACCACCGCCCCCGCCTCGTGCAGCTGCATGGGCGCGAGCGCGTGCCCGCCTTCGATCTCGACGGTGAAGCGACCGCCTCCGGCCGGATAGAAGCCCGGACGCTCGAGCTCGGCCTCGATCACCGCGCCGTGCTTGCGTAAGCAGGGCAAGAACGCGTGGGCGATGAAGTCGAAGGGCGGCGCGAGCGGGTTATGGGTGCCGCCCTCGAACGTGAGCGTCGATCGACCGGGCGTGACCAGCAGCGGCCAGACCACGGTCTGGAACACCAAGGTCGCGCTGCCAGCCGAGCCGACCGCGAAGCGGTGCTCACCGTGCACGATAGCCTTCGGGCGAAACTCGAGCTTCGACGAGCCGAGCTCGGCCCCCTCGAGCTCGGCGTTGCAGATCGCGGCGGCCCCTCGCACGGCGGCGAGGTGCTGACGCAGCAAGCCTGGCTTGCGACGACGTGCCCGGATGTTCTCCACTCGAAAGGGTCGCCCGGTGATCGCCGCGAGGGCCAGCGAGGTGCGGAGGATCTGTCCCCCGCCCTCGCCCTCGGAGCCATCGATGGTTAGCGAGGCTTGCTCTCCACGCGACATCGCGCGGCAGCATACGCCACTCTCGATCTCCGAGCCTCACCGGCGGGCTTCGCCCGCTCGAGCGCCCCTTCGAAGGACTCACCTCAATCGAGAAAGGCCGCGGAGCGGCCGAGGAATCAGTCTGACGTGAGGGCGGGGGTTCCTTGGCGGGCTTCGCCCGACAGGGGGAGGGAACGGCGACGTTCCCTCCATCAAGAAAGACGAAAGCCCGGCTCGTATCGAGTCCGGGCTTTCGTCTGGCATCCCGCCGAGGGAGCGGCTCGTCCTGAGCCGCCCGTGGCCAACCTCGAGGAGCGCCTGGCTCCTCGCTCGCTCAGGCCCAGAGCGAGAAGGCGTCCTGCCGAAGGCGAGCGCGGGGCGACTTGCCCCGCACGCGGGCTTGCTTGGCCGACCGGTCCGGCATCTCGGTGATGGTGACGGTGCGACGGAGCATCTCGGTGAGGAAGCGCATGGTTGTTGCCCTTCAGCCGTGGGCGGCTGGCTAAGTCTGCTGGGGTGCCTTCGTGGCAGTCGAGGTCGTTCCGTGACCACTCCCACTTCCGTGTAGGAGCGCGTCGTTCCGAGTACGTCACTTTTTTACAACCCGGCTGATGCTGGCGTCAACAGGTACATCGAAAAAAATTTCGTGGGGCTGGACGACCAGTACCCCCGGACTGGGGTGTGCTGCTTTGTCTCAAAACGCCGATATTCGAGCCTTATCAATGTTATTGAGCCTATATACAGAGTAAGGTCACAGACTGGCACCCGACGTCGATTTCATTGTGGCTGGAATTCAAGTGGCCATTTTCGCGCATTGGAGCTGGCTCTTGCTCTCGCGCCTCGAGCAAGTTCGATGAGGCTGCATTGGTATTGAGCCTCACATTTTCGGCGTTGCGGACGCCATCCATGCGCAGGTCGACAAAAGCAAAAGGCCGACGCATGGGCGTCGGCCTTTGGCTTCTCGAGGGGACCTTGGATCACTTGGCCGGCTTGGTGGCTTTCCGCGCGCGACGCTCGTGCGCCTCGACCCGGTCGACCAACCAGCCGAGCGAACGCTTGGTCCGCAGGCTCTCGACGAAGTCGTTGTCCTTCGCCTTCTTCTCGAACTCGGCGACCTTGGCGACCAAACCGTCGCGGCCGCCGTAGCGAGCGACCTTCTGAGCGAGGGCGTCGAGGTGCAGCAGCTTGCCGTTGGCGACCCGACGAAGGCGCTCGGCCAGCTGCTCCTTGGTCTCGCCCTCGCTGGGCTCGAGCACCTCGGCGAGGCGCTTGGCGAGATCCTGCTTGGACCCGAAGTTCTTGTTGACCTGCTGGAGCGGACTCTGCTTGGACATGTTCTCTCTCCCGTTCGGACACCGCCAACAGCAGCTGGCGGGAGGGGCGGGCATTCAAACCGCTCTCACGCAGGTTGTCCAGGGGCGGGGCTGGTTTTGTCCCCCGCGCCCTGCACTCCGCCACGCACGGCCGTGCACACGGCCGCTCACGACCGAAAATCGGTCAGGTTGCGCCGACTGCCGGGCACATGGCCATCGCGCTCGTGGCGGCTCTGGCAGTCGATACACAGCCGGACCCAGGGCATCAGCTCGAGCCTTCGCTGAGAGATCGGCTCTTCGCACTCTTCACAGAGGCCAAACTCGTCGGGGTCCTCGGCCATGCGTCGCAGCGCGTCGGCGATCCGCTCCAGCCGCTCGGCTCGCTCGCGGTTGCGATTCGAGGCGATCGACTGGGTCATCTCGGTCAGCGGTGCTTCGTCCTCGTCGGGCGCGGCGACGTCGTCGGTGCGCGCGGGAGGAATCTCGTGGTCGCCTGCGGCAAGCAGCTCGTCGCGCTCCTGCTCGAGCCGAACGCGCAGCCGCTGGAGCTGAGCGGGGGTCATGACCTGCGAGTGTATCCGCATGGATGCAGCGAAATGCGAGCGCCACGAGCACCGGCCGAGGGCATGGTCCCGCGAGTTGGCGGAGGGTCGGAAAGTGGGCTCGCGGGACCCATGGAGACGATCGTGCCAGCGGCGGCGGCGAGCATGGTCAAGCGCGAGCGCGATCGCTATCGTGTGATCGATGACCGATGCGTCGGAGCCAGGTGGCCGCCGGCCATCGAACCTAGGGTTGCCGCGGGTGGCCGCAGCAACCCCTCGCATGCTCCGCCTGCGCGCAGGCGAGCGGCTCGAGAGCATGCTCGAGCCCAGCTCGCTCGCTGGAGAGGCTGGCGTCATCAAGGTCCCGACCCGCGAGGTCGTCAAGCTCGGCGAGCCGATCCACGTCGAGATCAGCTTCGGTCCGATGGCCGACGAGATCCGCCTGCGTGGGGCCGTCGACCAAGTGATCGAGCGCGGCAGTGATCGAGCGCCGCTGGTAATCATCAAGATCGTGCTCGAGCACGCTGCCCGGCTCCGCTACGTCCACGAGGTCGTCGCATGCGGTCGCGAGGCCACCGCTCGTTCGTCGCGGCGCGTGCCCTCGCAGGTCCAAGCGACATGGTTTTGGGGGCTCGGCTCGCACGCGACCCGGATCAGCGACATCAGCCGCGGCGGTGCGTTCATCCGCAGCGCCGCGCCGCCGGCCGTGGGTAGCCGCATCGGGCTCGAGCTCAACGACGAGATGGTCATGGGAGGAGCGCTCGTCGGTGCCAGCTCCCGCGGGCCCTTGCGGCTCGACGCGGTCGTGGCCTGGACCGGGCGGAGCCAGGGACATCGTGGCTTCGGCGTGAAGTTCCGCCTGCTCGATCGTGAGCTGGCCGAGCGCGTGGCCGCGCTCGTTCGCTGGCAAGAGCAGGAAGCCGGCCTCGTCGACTGATCGAACGATGTAGCCTCGGCCTCCAGAGGCCTAGTAGACAGCCCGCCGTCCACGAGCGACATCTCGACCCAGAGGCGTGCGCGGATCGTGTATTTCCTCGTCCATGCGAATCGGCGTGATCGGAGGAGGCATCTCGGGCATCGCAGCGGCGGCGGTGCTTCG
>CBFGLP010001265.1:0-4901 GCA_965649595.1 uncultured Myxococcales bacterium
ACGGCGACGCCCGCGTCGAGGACACGAACGGAAACCATGTCGAGCTGTGGCTGGACGGCGACGTCATCGTTTACGAGGGCGTGCTCGAGGGGGAGCCGGTCTCGGGCGAGTTGCCGACCGACGTCGATGTCGATACGGACCAGGCGTTCTGCGTCGGCTGGGTGGCGCTGGTCTGTGTCGGCGCGCTCGTGATCGCCGCGTTGGTGGGTACGGGCAGCGGGTGTTCGTACGAGAACAAGACCAACCCCGGTTGCACTCCCGGTAAGCCCGAGTCCAACCCGCCCGAGCAAGGGGGTGGCCCTGGTGGTGGCGGCGACGGTGAAGAAGATCCTCCGAGTGGAGGCGACCCGAAATGACCGATGTTGGTAGCGAGCGACCGTTCGCGCGGGGTCGACATCTCGTCGCGGCGCTCGCGGCCAGCGTTGCTTATGTGGTCACGGACTTAGATTTCGCCAAGTCAGCGCTGCTGGAGTGGTATGGCGGCACTTGGACCTCCGAGGCCGTGACGTTCGTCGTCGCGGCTCAACTCATGCTCGTCATGATCCCGGCCTGGATCGCTCTCGTCGTCTGTGACACGCGCAGCGGGGTAACTCTCTGGCCAAAGAGTTGGAAGCCGCTCGAGGATGGCTACACGCTGTGGTTGTTGGCTGGCATCTTCGTGTGGATGTTATCGCGTGGTCTGACCATGCCGGAGGCGGCGCGCGCAGTCCTGGCCGAGCAGTACTACCGAATAATGTTCAGCAGCGAGGGCATGGACTGGGCATGGTACCTGACATACATGACTACGGGGGTGCTCGCCGAGGAGCTGTTGTTTCGCGTGTTGTTACAGCGTGGCCTCGAAGGCTACATGTCCAAACACGCTGCCGTGCTCGTTCAAGCAATGTTGTGGCTGTTCATGCATGCCTACCTATATGGCTACGGATTCTCGCTGCACCATCTCATAGGGGGCGTGGTGCTCGGTCTAGTCTTCATGCGCACCCGTTCGTTGATGGCGCCGCTGCTCTGCCATCTATTCATCAACATCACCCTTGCAGCAGTTCTGGTCCGAGGCATAGGCGCGTAGCCTAGCCCCGCCGCGAAGAAACGAGCGCTTCCGCAGCCGCTGGGCCGAAGGGCTCGAATCGCTCGATCTCTGGCGCGTTCCAACGATCCGGCTTCGACCGCGTGGGCACGCCGCGGCGGGACGGCTCGCGCTTGGACGTCGACGCGCTAACCCGTGGCGCTCTCACGCAGTCCCAGGAGCGAGAAGACCCGGCAATCACGACGTAGTGGGCCCACAACCCGCTACACTCCCACCACCATGTCCCTGGCCGCCGAGCCCGAGGTCCGTCCGGCCACGCTCGCCGAGGCGCTCTCCCACGCCCGTGCGCAGCTACGCCAAGCCCTCCCGACGACCGCGTCCGGCGGCGAGCTGCTCCACCGCTTCAGCGACCAGATCCTCGCCGCAATCACCCCCACGATCGCTCGCGCCGCCGTCACGGCCGACCCTCGCTTCGGACGCCTCGCCGTGGTCGTCACTGGCGGCCTCGCCCGTGGCGAGCACTGCCCGTTCAGCGACGTCGACATGGTGGTGCTCTGCACCGATCCAGGCCCCGAAGGCGACGAGCCCTTCGGTGCGTGGATCCGCGAGCTCACCCACCCACTGTGGGCAGGGGGCGTGCGGGTGCGGGCTACCGTGCACAGCCCGGCGCCTTGGCTCGACGCGGCGGCCGAGGACCTCTCCTCGTGCACGTCGCTGCTCGACATGCGCTTCGTCGCGGGTGATCGCCAGCTCGTCGAGGAGCTCGCCGAAGAGGCCCACCGCCGCTACTTCGGCGAGCAGCGGGCGGCGTTCCTGCAGCGCCTGGCCGAAGACGCGGTCGCTCGTCAGCGCCGCTTTGGCAGCACGGTCTATCAGGTCGAGCCGGACCTGAAGTTCGGGCCCGGAGGCACGCGCGACATCGCCACGGTCGAGTGGGCGCTCTTGGCTCGGCGCTCGCAACCGGAGCCTTGGGATCCACGCGGGGCGGTCGCGGCGTTTCGGGCCAGCGGGGCGCCGCGGCGGGTCGCGGACATCCTCGGCCAAGCCCGCGACGCGATCCTGCGGCTTCGGGCGGCGCTGCACCTCGCGGCCGGGCGCACGCAGGATCGGCTCAACTTCCACTACCAAGAGGGCATGCCGGCGCTGCTCGGGCTGCTCGACGCGGAGCAGCTCGAGGCGCTCGCGGCCGGGCGCTTGCCCGACGAGGAGCTGGTCGCGGCGATCGAGGCGTGCATGCAGATCTACTACCGAGCGGCCCGCGAGACGCTGCGTAACGGGACGCGGGTGTTCTCGCGCTGTCAGCCGCCGCGAGCTCGGCCCTCGCTCGACCAGCGGATCGACGAGCGCTTCCATGTGGTCGACGGTCGGCTGCACCACTACGGCAAGGCTCCCTTCGCGGATGGGCCGGTGCTGGGGCTCGAGGCGCTGGTGCTCGCGCGCGATCGCCAGATCCTGGTCTCGGGCGAGACGGTCGACGCGATCGTCGACGCGACGGCGGCGATCCCCATCGATGATCCGCGGCTGGCCGACGATCCCGAGGCGCAGCAGCGCTTCCTCGATCTGTTGACGGATCCGACCGAGGTCGGCAGCCCGACGCCGCTCGAGCAGTGCCTCGAGACCGGCCTGCTCGAGCGCTTGGTGCCCGAGTTCGCGCCTTCGCGCGGGCGCATGCAGCACGAGGGCTTTCACGTCTACACGGTCGATCAGCACAGCCTCTACGCGGTCGAGTACCTCAAGGCGATCGCTCGCGGAGACCACCGCAAGGACTTCCCGATGGCCACGGCGGTGCACCTCTCGGTCGATGATCCGCGCACGCTCTACCTGGCGACGCTGCTGCACGACGCGGGCAAGCCGTTTGGGGATCAGTGCGCGGAGGGGGCCCGGATCGCCGGGCTCGCGGCTCGCCGCGCGGGGCTGAGCGAGCCCGAGGTCCGTCGCTGCGCGTTCTTGGTCGAGCAGCACCAGACGATGCCGATGCTGAGCCAAAAGCGCGACCTCACCGATCCGCTATTGATCGAAGGGTTCGCCAAGCGGGTCGGTGATCGCCGGACGCTCGACGAGCTCTATCTCGTCAGCCTCGCCGACATGGCCAACGTGTCGCCGGACTACCTGACGACTTGGAAGCTGACCTTACTCGACGAGCTCTACCTGCGGACGGCGGCCGAGTTCGCGACGCAGCGGCGGCGGGCCAACACGGCTCGGCGGTCCCGTCACGACGAGCCCGAGGGGCTGCCAGAGCGCTACTACTCGCTCTTCGATCAGGAGCTGCGTCGCCAGCATCGGCGGCTGATCGACGAGCTGCGCGCGAACAAGCGGTCGATCGTGATCGACGTCGCGCAAGGGGCAGGGGCGCTGCGCCTGACCGTGGTCACGCACGATCGTCGGGGCCTGCTCGCGGCGCTGACCGAAGGGTTCGCGGAGCTCGGGCTCGAGGTCGTCGCGGCCGACGTGTTCTCGGCTCCCTACACGCCGCGGATCGTGCTGGACATCTTTCGTGTCGTGCCGGGCGAGGGGTTCGGGACCTTCAGCGTCCCCGAGCTCGCGGCGATGGTCGAGCAACACCTGCAGGCGCGGCTGGCCACGGCGCCGAGCGGAGACGCGCTGCGCGAGCCCTTGCCACCGCTGCCGCCCGTGCATGGGGCGAGCAAGCGAAGCAAGCGACGGCGCTCACAGACCAAGGTGCGCTTCTCCGAGGATCCGGCCGGCAACCGCACGATCGTCGACGTCGAGACGATCGAGAACCCGGGCGTGGCGGCTCGGATCTCCCGTTCGTTCGCGGCGCTCGGGCTCGACATCGAGATCGCACGGATCAACACCGAGCAGCGTCGGGTCGACGCGGTGATCTACGTCAGCAAGCTCGACGAGGGCCAGCGCGAGGAGCTCGAGGAGATGATCCGCGCCAACCTCCGCGCAGCTCGAGCGACAGTCGCTCCCAGGCTCGGCGCTGCGGCTCGGGGCGAGGGCCAAGCATGAGCGAGGAGCTGCCGCCCGAGGACGGCGAGGCGCTGATCGAGGCGCTCGCCCACGACGACCGACTCAAGATCCGCCGGCTGCTCGCCGCCGGTGCGTCGCTCGACGTGCGCGACGACAGCGGGCGAGGGCCGCTGCACCTCGCTCGCACGGCTGCGACGCTCGAGCTGCTGCTGACGCATGGCGCGGGGCAAGACGTCGACGTGCGCGACGAGCTGGGTATGACACCGCTGATGCTCCACGCGGCTCGGGGGGCGCCCGAGGGGCTCCCGGCGGTCGAGCTGCTGCTCGAGCACGGGGCCGATCCGAGCCTGCGACAGTACGGGACCACGGCGCTGACCTGGGCCGCACGGGCGGACGATCTCGACGTGGTCGCCCGCTTGCTCGCGGCTGGCTGCCCGATCGACGCCGAGCCTGGCCACACGGGACCCCTGCACGTCGCGGCGGCCCGGGGTCGCTACGCGCTCGCCCAGCTCTTGCTCGAGCGCGGCGCGGCGATCGAGGCGGTCGACCTCGGGCCGTTTGGCGCGCTCACGCCTTTGCACCTTGCGGCGATCTATGGCCACGACGCGATCGTCGAGCTGATGCTCGAGCACGGGGCAAGCCCTCGCGCGCTCGTCAGCGAGGCGAGCGAGGACTGGGTCGGCTACACGCCCGTGCACTTCGCCACCGAGCATGGTCACGTCGACGCGCTCGCGGCGTTGCTGCGTCGCGACCCGCACGCGATCGCGCTGACCACCGCGGCGGGCAAGCGGCCGTGGGACCTCGCCGAGGATCGGCTCGTGCGGGCGCTCTTGTTGACCGTCGGTCGTGGCGCGAGCGTCGACGAGTTCGAGCGGCTGCGGGCCAAGGCGAGCCCGCGCAGCGAGGCTCGGCGCCGCACGAGCGGGGACTTCTTGGTGGCTGCGAT
>CBFGLP010001266.1:0-7570 GCA_965649595.1 uncultured Myxococcales bacterium
CGGCAGCGGGACGCGGATCGGGACGATGCTGCGGCGGCGGGCGAGCTCGCGGAGCGTCTGCCAGACCGCGTTGTAGCCGTGATCGAGGTGGAGCACCTCGTCGCCGGGCTCGAGCGGGAACGAGGCGAGCACCGCGTTGACGCCCGCGCTCGCGTTGGTCACGAAGCCGGTCGAGGCGGGGTCGGATCCGACGAACGCGGCGACCTCGTTCGCGGCCTTGCGGAACGCCGGCATCGCGGAGCGCCACATGCCCTCGATCGGGTTGCGCTCGAGCTCGCGACGCAGCGCGGCGGCACGATCGAGCAGCTCGAGCGGGACGGCTCCGAACGAGCCGTGGTTGAGGAACACGAGGTCGTCGTCGAGGCCCCACAGCGCTCGCGCGGGGCGGCCGAAGGGGACGCTGGGGGAGGCGGGGTCGCTCATGCCGGGCGAGCGTAGCGGAGGCGCGGGGTCGAGAAGGCGTTATCGTCTGGACGCGTGCGCCGACTCGCCGAGCTAGGGACCCGACGTGAAGCCGAACGACTCGCCGACCACCTGCTGATCGCGGGTATCGAGAGCCGCGTCGGGGATCAGGAGCCGTGGGAGGTGTGGGTGCTCGACGACGCTCAGATGCCCGCGGCCAAGCAGCAGCTCGAGGCCTTCTCCATGGGCAAGGTCGCCTCCGACACGGCCCGGGCCGCCGCCGAGCTCCGCAAGCAGCGAGCGCAAGAGCAGGAGCGAGCGGGTCGCCGCTTCGTGCACGCGGCAGAGCGCTGGCGCGAGGGGCCGGCGCTCGGGTTCGGCCCGATCACGGTGTTCTTGCTCGTCGCGTCGGTGCTGGCCGGCTTTGCCAGCGACTTCGGCGATGCGACCACGATGACGATCCAGAACCTCAGCATCGAGCCGTGGGACTCGGGGGCGCTGTTCGGGCGGATCCGCGAAGGCGAGGTCTGGCGGCTGCTCACGCCGATGCTGATCCACTTCGGGATCGTGCACTTGTTGTTCAACATGATGTGGCTGTGGCAGCTCGGTCGGCAGATCGAGCAGAACCACGGCTCGCTGGCGATGATCCTGCTGGTGCTGTTCAGCGAGATCCCCGGCGGGATTGGGCAATACCTGGTCACCGGGCCCAGCTTCGGCGGCATGTCGGGGGTGGTCTACGGGCTGTTCGGGTTCGTGTGGATGCAGGCGCGCTACGATCCGCGTCATCGCTATCGGCTCGACGACAGCACGGCGATCTTGATGATGATCTGGTTCGTGGCGTGTGCGACCGGCCTGCTCGGACCGATCGCCAACATTGGCCACGCGGCGGGGTTGGTCGCGGGGTTGCTGGCAGGGATGCCCGTATATATTGGGCATCTGCGCGATCACGTGAAGGCGCCGGAGTTCGTCGCAGGCAATTGGGCGAGCGTGAACGTCAAGGGCTATCGCCGAGTCCTCCGTCAGTACGTTCGACCCTTCGTGCCCCTGTTGTTCGTATTGCTCGCGGCGGGGGTGATCCTGCTCGAGCAATTGGCCCGCTGACCCACTGACCCTAAAGGTAGTCGAAGGTCCAGCTCGACGACTCGCCCTCGACTGACGAATACCCGTCCTCGAACCCGATCAGCTCCGACCCGCACAGCTGGGCGGCCTTGTACGACCAGCCCTTGACGGCCAGGTAGAGGGCTCGATGGATCGGTGGGGTGTCGGACAGCTCGAGCTGGATCTTGCCCTTCTCGATCCGGTGCAAGGTCATGGTCCCGAAGTCGTACTGCGAGCGCCAAGCCTTGGCGGCGCGATCGAGCAGGAAGTCGAGGTTGCCGAAGCGGAAGAAGATCCGATAGATGCCGGTGAGGTTGTGCTCGCACGAGAACGAGCCCATCGTCTCGCACAGGGCCAGATCTCCCTGACCGACGATCCGATCGATCGTGACGCTGAGATCGACCAGGTTCGCGTAGGGATACCAGGTCGTCTCGAGCAAGCCCTCTTCGATCAGCTGGCGGGTGGAGGGCTCGAGCGCGGCGTGGATGCGCTGGTAGACCGCGTCGCCTTGCTTGCGCGCGAACATGTAGCGCGAGCGAACGACGTTGCCACTGACCTGCACGCCTCTACGCTAACCGAAGCCGCGGTGCGGACTCAAATTCTCTGCGAGCTGTCCCGAGATGAGGCAGATCGCCGTTAGGGACTGCTAACGTCGGGCGGCCATGCCTGCTGACCAGCCGGCTTTCGCGCTGACCGACTCGCAGGGCGAGCCGCTCGAGGGTTGGACGGTGGTCGATGGCCCCTGGGATGTCGGGTCGGAGGAGCGTTGGCGCTTGCAGCTAGCCGACGGTACGCCAGCGGTGCTGGCCCGGCTGTCGCCGTCCTTGGCCCGGGACGAGTCGCTGCGTCGTCGCTGGGTGCGGGACGTGGAGCGGTTGACTGCGTGCGCCGCAAAGACGGGCTGCATCGCGCCGATCCTGAGCGTGGGACCGCAGCCGGATCCGCGCGATCCCGGAGCCGACCCACCTTGGCGGCTGCGCTCGGATCCCGCGGGGGAGCGATTCTGGGACTGGTTGCAGGTCCGCGCACCGGCGCCGATCGACGAGGTCGCGCAGCGCGGGGCTGCGCTGGCCGACGCCCTGTTCGCGATCCACTCGAGCGGGGCGGTGCTTCGGGATCTGCATCCGCGCGACATCCTGTGGCTGCCCGATCAGCGGGTGGTGCTGACCGACGTCGGGCTCGCGCGCGTCGATCTGCTGTCGAGCCACACGGCCTCGAGCCTGCTGGTGAGCGGCTCGGCCTACGCAGCCCCGGAGCAGCTGACCAGCACGGCGGTCGATCCTCGCGCGGATCTCTACGCGTTGGGCGTGATGCTCTGGCAGGCGCTCACCGGGGCGTTGCCCTTTGGCGAGGACGGGCTGCTGCTGCGCGAGCGGGTCGCGTTGCCGTCGATCTTGCAGGTTCGTCCGGGCGCGCCTCCGGTGCTCGACGTCCTGCTGCATCGGCTCTTGGCCGAGCGGCCCGAGGAGCGCCCGGAGAGCGCGGCCGAGGTCGCGTGGGTGCTGCGCGGCGGAGCAGGCTGGGGCTCGCTGGAGCGGCCGGGTCTGACGGTCTGTCAGCACTGCGGCGCGCCGCTTCGCTTGGGTCAGCGCCTGTGTTTGGCCTGTGGTCGGGTGGGTGTTCGCTTCGAGCACTCGACGGGCAAGCGCCGCTGGGGCGTCGAGCTGCGCTCGCTCAGCGAGGACGCGGAGCAGCTGGCGGCGCTGCGCGAGTTCGTGGTCGCGACGGCCGAGGATCCCCGCCGGGTCGACGAGTTCGTGACCGGCGACTGGACGATGTACTCGGAGCGCGAGCTGACCGGTCGCAAGCGGCTGCCCGCGCGCTTCTTCAACGATCTCGACCAGGCGACCGCGACGGCGCTGGTCGAGCGGATGCGCGAGCGGGGCCTCGATGGTGCGTTGGTGTCCCCCTACCGCGCCCGGAATTGGACGTGGGCCACGCTGCTGCTCGGAGTTGCCACGACGGTGTTCGGGGTGGTGACGATCCAGTTCGGCGTGGCGACGGGGGTGATCGCTACAGGGATCGTGATCGGCGTGCTCGCGACCTTGCTCTCGGCCAACGCGGCCTCGTCGGCGCTGGCGGATCAGCGGGTGTGGGCGCTGCATCGGCTGCGCGCGACTCCGGCCGCGCTGCCGGCTTCGGATCCTCTGGTGGCTCGCATCGCGAGGCTGTTGAGCGAGGCCGAGCCCGGGCTGCCCACGCCCACGGACGTGCGCGCGCAGCTGGGCGAGCTGGCGCTGCTGGTCCAGCGGTTGGTCGATCGTCGCGCGGAGCTGACCGGCCTGGTCGAAGCGAAGGAGCTCGATCTGCTGACCGAGCCGGTCACGCCCTTGCTCGACGAGCTCGAGCGGCAGGTGGTCGACTTGGCTCGCCTCGATCGCGAGCTCGCGGAGCTGGACGAAGGGGCGATGGTCCGCGCGCTGGCGGCCCTCGACGCGCGCGAGCGGATGGGCTCGCGCGCTGGCGGAGGGTCGGGCGAGCAGGGCAAGCGGGCGCTCGAGCGCGAGCGGCTCTTGCAGGGGCTCGATCGGCTGCGCGCGCTCGAGGACGCGAGGGCGGCTGGGCTGCATCGCTTGTTGCAGGCGAGCAACCTGCTGCGACGGGCGATCGATCTCGGGCTCGAGGTTCAGGATCCCGCGGCCGAGCAGGAGCGTCGGGTAGCCCAAGCTCTGGCCGCGTTGGAGCCCTTCGGACCGGACGGGCCGATGAGGACCTGAAGGGGGCGCGATTCGGCGCGATCCGAAGCGCGATGAACTCTGGTAGCTTCGCCCCATGTCCGAGACGGCAGTCCGCGTCGACCTCCGCGAGGCCACCCTGACCGAGTCTGCGCGCCTGAGCGAGCGAGGCGAGCGGCTGTTCCTGGCGATGGAGAACCCGCCGCCAGTGCGTAGTTTGCTGCGGGTGTTCGTCGAGGGCGAGCGCAAGGCCTTCGAGGTCGCCCGCGTGATCGAGGTGGTCGAGGAAGGCGAGGCGGCGCGCGGGTGCTACGGCGGGTGGGTCGACGTGGCTCGGCTGACCGAGCAGGACAAGGTCGGATCGGAGCACCTCGAGCCGGGCATCAGCTCGGGCAACGCCGGGGTGCCGGCGCCGGTGGTGATGATGAGCACCTCCGAGATGATGCTGAACGACCCCAGCGAGGATGACGACTTGGTGCTCACGCGATCGGAGCGCTTTGCCGCTTCGGACGAGGGGGCGAGCGAAGCGAGCGAGGCCGAGGTGCCGCCGGCAGCCGATCAGCCGACGAGCGAGACCGCGTCGAGCGAAGCCGAAGCCGGTGCAGCCGAGCCCGAGCCCGAGCATGACTGAGTCTCCGCTGGCCGATCCTCTCGGACGCGTGCTTGCGTAGCCCCCTTGGGGGCCAAATGAGCGCCTGCGAACCCGAACCAGCCCACCGAGCTCGCGCAGCGAGCTCGCGGTCGCGCAGCGGCCGTGCGTGGCAGAGTGCACGATGCCTGCGGGGGGCTAAGGAGCCGCCGTGCGTGGCAGAGTGCACGATGCCTGCGGGGGGGCCTAAAAAACCGATACGGGCCCGGCCTCGGCGGGCGTCTCGTTGTCGCCGACGGTGACCGAGCTACCCAGGCCGAGCTGCGAGAAGTTGTTCTGCCCCCAGCAGATCACGTCGTTGTTGGCCAGGATCGCGCAGGAGTGGTTGCCACCCGAGCTGATCTGCATGGCCTCGCCGCCGAGATCGATCGTGCCAGTAGACGAGGGAACCTCGTCGTCGCCGACGTGGGCGATGTTGCCGAGGCCGAGCTGACCGACGGCGTTGTCGCCCCAGCAGATCACGTCGCGGGTCGCGAGCAGAGCGCAGGTGTGATTGAGGCCGGCGGTCAGCTCTATGGCCGGGCCACCGAGCTGGATCGGGCCGGCGACCGAGGGGGCCTCGTCGTCGCCGAGCACGGTGAGGTTGGCTTGACCGAGCTGACCGCTCGAGTTGGCGCCCCAGCAGAGCACGTCGCCGCTGCCGAGCAGCACGCAAGAGTGGTTGCCGCCGAGCGCCGCGTCGACGATCTCGGTGTTGGCCGGCAACCCGGCCGGGATCGCCGATACGAACCCGACGGCCGAGGGGACCTCGTCGTCGCCGATCGTGGTCACGCTGGCGTAGCCGAGCCGGCCCGAGTCACCCCAGCCCCAGCAGCGCAGACCGCCGTCGATCAAGCGTACGCAGGCGTGGTTCCAGCCGAGCTCGAGCGACGAAGCGGACCCACCGATGTCGAGCGCTCCACCAGGCAGCAGCAGCTCGGGCGTGGGCGCCAAGCTGTTGGCGTAGCCGCACTCGCCCGCGTCGTTCTTGCCCCAGCAGCGGATCTGACCGTTGCCGACCCGCGCGCAAGTGTGGGCGTCACCGGCCTGGACCTCGATCACCGGCGGCACGCTGACGGACGCGAGCCCAGCGAGGCTCTCGTCGTCACCGAGGAAGTCGAGGTTGCCGTAGCCGAGCTGACCGCGATTGTTGGCGCCCCAGCAGCGCAGCCCGCCGTCCTGCAGGATCGCGCAGCTGTGCTGGCCGCCGAGGCTGAGCGCGAGCGCGGGGCCAGGCAGGGTGACGTCGCCGATGTCGCTCGGGTACTCGTCGTCGCCGACGGTGTTGGGGTTGGCGTAGCCGAGCTGACCGAACTCGCCGCGACCCCAGCAGCGGACCCGGCCGCCTTCGATCAGCACGCAGGTGTGGTGCGTGCCGGTCTCGACCTGCAGGATCGCGGTGTAGCTGCAGTCGGCGTCGCAGCCGTCACCGTCGACCTCGTTGCCGTCTTCGCACTGCTCTTCGCCCTCGACGACCATGTCGCCGCAGGTGGTCGCCTGGCAGGTCCCGTCGACGCAGGACAGGCCCTCGTCGCAGCTGCCCGGCTCGCACTCGCAGCCAGCCGCACCACAGGAGCCCTCGTCGGTGGTCGGGGTCTCGTCGTTCTCGTCGCTGCTGGTTTCGGGATCTCCGTCGCCGTCGCCCGCGGTGCCTTCGGTGGCCATGGTCTCGGAGCCGAAGGTCTCGTCCTCGTCCGCAGCGCCGCCGCGGCAACCGATCAGCGAGGCGAGGGCCAGGCTCAGCGCGAGCGAGCCGAGCGAGGGAGCGAGGGTCTGCGAGCTGGGGACGTGCATGGGATCGGAGGCGGAGCAGAAGTTCATGTCGGCGCAGGCTCGGGCGGTCGCCCGTGGCCAGGGGACCGCTCAGAGCAAGGAGATCGGTCCGTGCTCGGCCGGGACCTCGTCGTCACCGCGAACGACGGTGTCGCCGTAGCCGAGCTGGCCGAAGTCGTTGAAGCCCCAGCACACGACCTCGTGGCCATCGACGAGGGCGCAGGTGTGGTAGGCGCCAGCGGTGATCATCGAGGCGGCGCCGCCGAGCTCGATCGGGTCGATGTCGGCTGGGACCTCGTCGTCGCCGAGGTGGGCGATGTCGCCGGAGCCGAGCTGACCGTAGAGGTTGCGGCCCCAGCACTTGACGTCGCCGCCCTCGAGCAGCGCGCAGGTGTGGTACTTGCCGAGCGCGAGCTGGATCGCGTCGCCGCCGAGCTCGATCGGGAACAGCGTGGCGAGAGTCTCGTTGTCGCCGACCGTGTTGGTGTTGCCCTGGCCGAGCTGACCGTAGAAGTTGTCGCCCCAACACACGGTGGCGCCGGTGTCGAAGAGCACGCAGGTGTGCGCCTCGCCGAGGCCGACGTCGATGATCGGGGTGCCGTCGGGGATGCCCTGGGGCAGCAGCGGGACCGGCACGACCGAGCCGGGCGTCTCGTTGTCGCCGATCGGCGTGGTGTTGCCGTAGCCGAGCTGACCGAAGTCGTTGCGACCCCAGCAGCGGAGCTTGCCGTCGTCGAGCACCGCGCACGAGTGGTCCTCGCCTGCGCGCAGCAGCAGCGCGAGCGCGCCGAGGTTGAGGTCGATCGTCAGCGGGATCGTCAGCGGCGTGGTGTTGCCGTAGCCGAGCTGGCCCGAGCTGGCCTCGCCCCAGCAGCGCACGCTGCCGGTCCCGACGCGCGCGCAGGTGTGGCTGCCGCCCACGGCCATGTCGAGGATCTCGGCGTTGACCATCAGCGGCGGGACCGAGAACGGATGCTCGTCGTCGCCGATGTTG
>CBFGLP010001267.1:0-4022 GCA_965649595.1 uncultured Myxococcales bacterium
CGGCAAGGAGGTCGTGGGGCTCAGCCCCGGCGCCGCCGAGCGGCTGATGGCCTACAACTGGCCGGGCAACGTCCGCGAGCTGCGAAACTGCATCGAGCGGGCCGTCGCGCTCGGGCGTGGCGAGGACATCCAGGTCGAGGATCTGCCCGAGCGGGTGCGCACGCACAGCCGCGCGCAGCTGGTCGTCGGCAGCGACGATCCCTCGGAGCTGGCCGAGCTGGCCGAGATCGAGCGTCGCTACATCCTCCACGTCATGGAGGTCGTCGGCGGCAACAAGAGCCTCGCGGCCAAGACCCTCGGGCTCGATCGCAAGACCCTCTATCGCAAGCTCGAGCGCTACGCTCGGACCTCGAGCGGGTAGTTGATCAGGCAGGTCAGCACTCGCTCGAGCAGCTCCGCCCGCGTGGGCTCGGGGCAGCTCGAGCGGTAGATCAGAGTCAGCTCGCCGGGTCGCTCGCCGAGCCGCAGCTCGACGCGGAACTGCACGATCACGCGCTCGACCACGCGCGAGCCGACGCGCTCGCAGGCTCGCAGCGCGCCCGGCAGCGCCTTGGCCAGCGCGTCGGCGAGCAGCTCGGTGGCGTGTTGGTCCACGACATCGATCCCGCCTGCGCGCAGATCGATGAGCCAGCGCAGGCCGTGGGCTTCGTCGGCTGCGCGTGGCTCGAAGGCGCGGCGACGATCCATGCGTGGATGAGAGACCATGACTGTGTTCTCAGTCATTCGTCGATACCGCCCGTCGATAATCCGCACCCAACCTCGTGTCGGGTTACGAATCGACCTCCGCGGAGGTCGAAGAGGACGGCCGAAGGCCGCCCGCATTCACCATTGGCAATGCATACATATTTAATCAGGGCCGCGCCCGCGTCAACGCGATTTTGGGCGCATCGTGGCGATGGTGCGGTCGAGTCGCAGAGTCGGACTGATACGATTCATCGGGCGAGCAGCGTCGATTCAAACCCTCGTTGGGCATTTGGCCAAACCCTCGGTCGGCTCGCGGGTCACGGCTCGCCAGCATCGAGGATGCGGAATTCGATTCGCCGGTTGTTCGCTCGCCCGGACTTGGTCTCGTTCGTGTCGATTGGTACGTCCGGGCCAAACCCGATCGTCTGGATGCGATGTTCGCCGACGCCCATCCCGACCAAGTAGCTGGCGACCGCGTCGGCCCGCTTGCGGGACAACTCGAGGTTGTGCTCGCGCGAGCCAGTCGAGTCGGTGTGGCCGGCGATCTCGATGCGCACGTCGGGGTACTCGAGCAGGGTCTGGACCGCGGCGTCGAGGGTCGGGAGCGAGTCGCGGTGGATCGTCGCCTTGTTGACCTCGAAGGTGATCCCGGTGATCCGCCCGGTGAAGCGAGCCAGCGCCTCGGGCAGCTGGTCGGGGCAGCCATCGCCGTCCTCGAACCCGTTGTCGGTCTCGGGCTCGTCGATGCAAGCGTCTACGTCGTCGAGCAGGCCGTCGCCGTCGGTGTCGCGGACCGGGCAGCCGTCGGGGGCGATGCCCGGCTCGTCGGGGCAGCTGTCCTGGTCGTCCCAGAACGTGTCACCGTCGCGGTCCTGCTCGGGGCAGCCGTCGTCGTCCTGGTAGCCGTCGAGGTTCTCGGGCTCCTGCGGACACTGGTCGACGTTGTCGCGCAGACCATCGCCGTCGCTGTCGCGCAGCGGCGTCGGCCTGCGATCGGGGCGCGGCTTCGGCTCCCGGACTCCGAGCATCACCGACGCGCCGAGCAGCAGCTCGAGGTGATGCGCCTCGAAGGTCTCGTCGACGCCGCGGCGGTGGCTGACCACGTCGCGGATGTCCAGGCGCAGGACCCAGCGATCGAGGTGCAGCTTCAAGCCACCACCGAAGTGCAGGGCCGGATCGACGTCGCGGCCGAGCGCCTCGGGGCCCGAGCGGATCCCAATCAGCCCACCGCCGACCAGCACGAAGGGCGTGAGCGCGTAGTTGCCGAGCTGCGCGACGACTTGCCCGCGGAAGCCATAGATCAGCGCGCGCTCGTCCACGTTGCGCATGCGCGTCGGCAAGAGCGTGCCTTCGGCTTCCACGCCGACGAAGCGCAGCGGGTAGTAACCGACGCGCAGGGCGATCGCGGGCGCGACCCGTCGCAGCGGATGCCAATCGACCATGGCCCCGCCTGGCGTGTCGGAGATGCCTCGGTCGATGTCGGGATCGAAGAGCTCGTGCTCGTTCGAGACCAGCCACATGCCACCGGCGAGGCCGAGCTCGATGTAGTTGTCGCGCGGCGCCCAGCGGCGCAGCCAGGGCTCGGGCTTCGGTGTGCTAGAAACCTCGTGATCTGGAGCTGGGCCGCTCGGTTCGGGGCTCTCGGGAGCGTCGCCTTCGCTCGCGGGCTCGGCGGGAGCCTCCACGGCGGTGGGCTCGGATGCGGCTTCGGGAGCCTGTGGCGGACCTGCGAGCGCTCGCACGGGAGCGAGGCCAGCCAACACGACGAGGGCGAGAGCGGGACGCATGGCGCGTGTGCACCACTTTGCCTGGGTTTTCGCCGCTCCGCAGGTTTTCAGCAGTAGCGGGCTGGCTCGGCCCAACTCGGGGGCGGGCTCGCGGCGGCGCTCGCCGGATCAGAAAGACAGCAGCTCTTCGGCGACGACCACCACCGACCAGGGCTCGCGCCGATGCGGCGAGCCACCGCCGACCAGCTCGCGCACGTGGCCTCGCACACGCACCGTGTCACCAGCGGCGAGCCGCTCGAGCTCGACCTGGAGACCGATGCCGAACTCAGCATGGAGGCGTCGATGCAGCTCGCCGAGGTCACCGCCTCGCTCGACTTGGATCAGCGCCGCACCGCTCGCGTCTCGCAGCACGAAGTCGGTCGCTTGAAAGCCCTCCATAGTGCCGCGATCGTCCGGGATGCCGAAGTAGCGCTGGCTGATCCCCGGCGAGCGGGCTCGGTAGCGCAGCACGACCGCAGGCGCACCCTCGAGCGGATCTTCGAGCTGGGTCAGCGCCTCGATCTGTCCCTCCAGCTCGACCCGTGCGCCTGCACGGACCAGCTCGCCGACGCGCCGTGGTGCGTAGCCCTGGAGGCGCGAGCGGAGCCGGTCGAGCCAGCGCATGTGGGGAGTCTGGCGTATGAAGTTGCCATCGCCAACCACTCGAGAGGGCAACAATGTGGGCAATGAAATTTATCTGTTCGAGCCTTGACGGCTTCGAAGGCCGGTTGTATATCCTCCGCCGTGGTGATGGAGATGAGCTCCGTACGAAATAACAATCCCAATCGGCCCGCCCATGGGCTGAATGGGAATGCGCCGGGGCACGGCGCCGGGTCGCGTGAGCGCGAACGCGGCGAAGCCCCGAGCGAACGTGCGTGAGTTGCATCGTCCGTCGACACTCGATCGAGGATAGCGGTGGCGGTGCAGCTCTCAGTACGGGTCCGTAGCTGAGTGGTGCAGCGCCCGACTGTTAATCGGGTTTACGTGGGTTCAATTCCCACCGGGCCCTCTCGTTTTCGTGGATTGCAGCGACCTTCCGACAGGCGTCGCTGCGATCGCTCGGATGTACACAATCGAATATCGAGAGTCGACGAATCGGCGTCGACTCGAGCGCCGTCCCGTTCTTCCAATCGGCAGGATACCTGGTTCTCAACCACGAGAAGGTGGGTTCGAATCCCCCACGGGGCACTCTTTCTGCGTCGATCCGCGCTCGTCCCGTTCTTCCAATCGGATTAGGATACTTGGCCCTCGACCAGGTGAAGGTGGGTTCGAATCCCCCACGGGGCACTTTCTTTCTTTCGGTTAACTGCATTCGTCCCGTTCTTCCAATCGGCAGGATGTCTGGCTTTCACCCAGGCGACAGGGGTTCGAATCCCCTACGGGGCACTCTGGAAATGTCTTCGTCAGCCCACGGGGGTTGAATGAATCAGCGACACTCGGCTTGGCTGATGTGTCGCTGATTTGTACGCGTTCACACCGGTGATTGCCGCGAGATCCTGGATTGGGAGACTTCGATCGCAGAGCGGGAGCAATGCACGGGGGAAGCCTTTCCGATCATGGAGAGCGCTCCCT
>CBFGLP010001268.1:0-11264 GCA_965649595.1 uncultured Myxococcales bacterium
TCGAAGTCGGCGATGTTGGGCGGGCCACCCATGCCGCCGCCGGGGATCGTGTATGCGGCCAGCTGCGTGCCGGTCGCCCCGTCGAGCACAGCGATCGAGCCCGAGCGGACCAGCACGACCTCCGGGTTGCCGTCGAGCTGGAAGTCGGCGACACCGCAGAAGCCGTCGGTGCCGCTCGTCCAGCGGACGCTGCCCTGAAAGTCGACGCCGACGGTGCCGGTGAACTGATAGACCGTGCTGCCGCCGATCAACTCGGGCCGCAGGTCGCCGTCGAGATCGGCCACGCACGAGAGGATCGCGTAAGCGTTGTTGGTCCCGTGGCCAGCGGCGCCGACCCACACTTGGTTGCCGGCCGAGTCGTAGATCGCTCGGCCATACGCGATCTCGGCGTGACCCTGCAGATCGAAGTTGGCGAGCGAGGGGCCGCCGGACTTTTGGTTGCCCGAGTAGGCGTTGGCGGTCTTCCAGATCGGCGTGCCCTGGTGGTCGATCAGGTGCAGGCGGCTGTCCTCGCCGACGTTCACGATCTCGAGGTCGCCGTCATAGTCGATGTCGCCGATCGCCGGGATCGAGGTCGCGTCGCTCTCCCACGCCGAGTCGCCGAGGCTCCACACCGGCGCACCAGTGTCGCCTCGCACCGCTCGCAGCACGCCGTTGGTCTCCCAGGTCGAGCCCGCGAAGCTGTTGAACACGACCTCCGGGATGCAGTCTCCGTCGAGGTCCGCGACCATCGGGGTCGCCATCACCTGGGTGTGGTTGGGGTAGTCGTCGGGGCCCGGCGTGATGTGGGGCCAGGTCACTGCGCAGCTGCCCGCGTTGCAGACCTCGGCCTTTTGGCAGTCGGCGTCGGCCATGCACGAGCGGGCCTTGCGGACGCCCCACGACCAGCGCGGGACCGGATCGAACACGCCGGCCTCGGGTGTGAAGGTGCACGCCTCGTTGGCCAGGTTGGGTACGCAGAGCCCCAGCTCCGCGTCGCAGATCTCGTCGGCTTGGCAGTCGCTCTCGGTCTGGGTCGCGCAGGTCAGCGCCTCGCACGAGCTGCCGGGCACGATGCACTGGCTCGCGTAGCACAGCTCGCCCGCTCCACAGCAGACCGGCTCGTCGACGCCGCAGGGCTCCTGATCGCCGCAGTCGAGCTCGCAGGTCTGGGTCTGCTCGTTGCACTCTTCACCCTCGCCGCAGCACGTGTCGCCACAGGGGGTGGTGCAGCCGGTCTCGGACTCGCCCTCGGCGGACTCGCCCTCGGCAGACTCACCATCGGCGGACTCGCTCTCTGCGTCGAGCGTGGTCACGCCGGTCGTGTCGATCTCGTCGCCAGCGCCACGATCATCGCCGCCGCAGGCGAGCACGAGCGCGGGCAGGGTCAGCAAGAGCGAGGGCAAGGGCAGGGGACGGGCCGACATGAGGGAGTTGTCGACTGGGTGGGGACGTGAATGCAAGTAGGGATCCCCTGCTGCTCGAGAGTGCCATGACCAGGCGTGTCGAGTGCGGTCCCCACCAGGAGCAGGGCAACGAGGATTTGGGCGATTACCGGATCGATCGCACCGGCGTCATCCGTGATCGGTTCGAGTCGAGGTGCTACTGTCGCGCCGGGGGGCAGGCCGTGGAGCTGCCGCAGAGGCACCAACCGGGGGAGGCGTCGATCGAGAGCTCGTGTGCGGAGCAGGTCGCCCGCGTGCGTCCGGGTGGGTTTGCCCCGCGGGTGTCCGGGGCACCGTCCACGGCCATCGAGGGGCGTTACAAGCTGCTGCATCGGCTCGGATCCGGAGGCATGGGCGAAGTCTGGTGTGCCGAGCACGTCGGCATCGGCAGGCGGGTGGCCATCAAATTTCTACAGCCGACGCTCGCAGGGGACCCCAAGGTTCGACGTCGTTTTTTGCGCGAGGGGCGATTTGCCTCGGCCGTTCGTCACCCGAGCGTGGTCGACATCCTCGACGTCGGCGAGGCGGAGGACGGTCGAGTCTATTTGGCAATGGAGTTGATCGAAGGGCAAACGATCGCGGACGTGGTCAGGAACGAAGGGCCATTTCCCTGGTCGCGCGCCCGCGCGGTGCTCGTGGAGCTGGCGGGGGCGCTCGCCTGTGCCCACGGGCACGGTGTGATCCACCGAGACATCAAGCCCTCCAACGTGATGCTGGTGGGGGCTCGAGACGGCGGCAGCGACCATTGCAAGTTGATCGACTTCGGCTTGGCGCGAGGAGAGCTCGGACTCGGTGCCTCCGTCGAAGTCACCAGCAGCGGGCTCGTCATGGGCAGCCCCACCTACATGAGCCCCGAGCAATTTCGTGGTGAGAAGGTCGACGCTCGCTCGGACATGTACAGCTTCGGGTGCCTCGCTTACTTCCTGCTCACCGGCAGGCAGCCTTTTGATGGATCGACACCAGCGACCCTGATGTACCAGCATCTCCTGGCGCCCTTTCCCAGCCTCGGGCGCATCGACGCACCTTCGGGCTGCGAGGTGACCCTGCACCAATGGCTGAGCAAGGCCTGCAGCAAGGACCGCACGCATCGCTACGCAGACATGCACGAGTTGCTCGAGGCCATGCCCCTGGCGAACGGTCGCCGTCCGCTGGCGTGGCAACCTCGCCTGCTGGCGAGGTTGCCACGCGTGCCTGGTTCGATAGTTGCGGTCCTCGGGCTGATCCTCGCGCCCGCCGCAGTGCCGTCGGACACCGAACACTCCGATCCCGCCGCTGCACAGCCAGAGACGTCACGCGAGCGCGATCCAGCGGACGACACCCCAACGCACGACGAGCATCCCTCTACAGAACTGGCTACGGGGGATCTCGACGAGGAGATTGTGGCCGTGCACGCCGGTATGAACTTCAGCTGCGCGCTCACGTCCGCCGGACGCTTGCGCTGTTGGGGCATCCAAGGTCCGCATTTGTGTCAGCCTGGTCATTTCGGTCACATCGGCGACGATGAGCTCCCCCACGCCGTCCCGCCGCTCGACTTTGGCACGCGTCGCGTAACGGCGCTGAGCATCGGGTTCCTCTCGACCCATGCTTGTGCGGTCCTCGACGACGGCAGCGTTCGCTGCTGGGGTAGCGACGGGTCCGGGCAACTCGGAAATGGCAAAGGGATCACGCATTGGTGTGATCGCAATGATGAGTCATTGACCACGCTCGCGCCCCTCGAGCTACCGCGCACGGATGCAATCAGTACCCAACAGCTCACCACCTGCGCCCTCGGTGGTTTGGAGCGAGGCGAAGGTTCGATCTGGTGCTGGGGCGACAACTCGCACGGTCAGCTCGGTCTCGGACATACCAACGCGCTCGGGGAGCCAGCGCCGACTCCGGTGGATCTCGGTGGTGCCCACGTTCGCCAGGTCAGCGTCGGTGTTCACAGCGTGTGCGCGCTGCTCGACTATGGTGGAGTCCGCTGCTGGGGAGTCAATCGCTACTACCAGCTGGGCACTCACTGGCCCACCGATCTCAACATCGGTGATGGCATTGGCGACGGCGTGCGCGGGGTCAAGCCGGACTCGTCAGCGTTCGACGTGCGTGGCCTCGACGATTTCGAGGTCGCGCTGGTGCGTGCCAACGGCGGCTGGAACTGTGTCGTGAGCGTGGATGGTCGCGTCCGGTGTTGGGGGGCCAGCGATGACGGCGCGACCGGTTATCGCCACGACCAGTTCCCCGAGTGCAACCCCAAACGCAACGGCTACGATTGCTTTCTGCCCGCTCCCACGTCCGATCTCGATCTCGGCGGCGCGCGGGTGGTCGACCTCCAGATGGGTCGCAAGCACGCTTGCGTGCTCGACGATCGCGGCGCGTTACGTTGCTGGGGCTGGGGTGTGCACGGAGCCCTCGGCTACGGTAGCCGACTGGTCGAAACGACGGGTCATACCGGCATTGGCCACCACACCACACCGGCAGAAGCGTACGTGGCCATGGGCAACGATGGCGTCGTGGATATCGGCGACTTCGATCGTGACGGGAAGATTGATTCGGTCGCGCAAGTAGCGATGGGTTACTCGCATACGTGCGTCTTGGTCGAGGACGGCCGCGTGCGCTGCTGGGGACGCAACAGCGAGGGCCAGCTCGGCTACGGCACCACCGACGACGTCGGCGACGACGAGACGCCAGCGCAGTATTACGCGTCGCACCGGTGTGGCGCAGTGCCGCTCTTCGAAGGCGAAGGATGCGTGTCGGGAACCCCAGCGAAGTGACCCCGCCAAACCAGGCAAAGACCGGCACGATGCTCGAGGCGGCAGATGAGACGCTGTTTCACGCTTGGCTCGACGGGGACGCTGCCGCTGGGCAGGTGCTCGTGCGCCGCCACTACCGACGGATCCTGCGGTTCTTCTACGCCAAGGTCGGCCCAGAGGTTGGTAAGGACCTCACGCAGTCGACCTTCGAGACTCTGTGCATCATCAAGTTGTCGTTCCGTGGTGACTCGACGCTGCTGACGTATCTGTTCGGGATCGCCAGGTGGAAGTTGGTCGATTATTTTCGTGCACAGCGAGCCCATCGAGCGCCTAGCGAGCCGCTAACGGACCCCGGCCACCTGCCCGAGGTGCACTGCACCATAACGTCGTTGTTCATGCACAAGCAGCGGGAGAGCCTGGTGGTCCAGGCGCTGCGCTCGCTTCCGCTCGACGACCAGATCATCCTCGAGCTCGAGGACTCGCAGAAACGTCCAGAGATCCCTTGGTCCTCGCCCGCGATCGCGCGGGCGAGGTGCTATCGTCGATCGAGGGGGGTAGGCAGGCGGTGAAGCTGCCAGAGCGGGACGAGCTCGGGGAGGCGTCGGTCGAGAGCCTGTGTGCGGAGCTCGTCGCCCGCGTGCGCCCAGGTGGCTTCGCGCCGCGTGTGGCCGGGGCTCCCGAGGCCGTCGACAGGCGCTACAAGCTGCTTCACCGGCTCGGTTCCGGGGGCATGGGCGAGGTGTGGTGTGCCGAGCACGTCGGCCTCCGCAAGCGGGTCGCGATCAAGTTTCTCCAGCCGGCGCTGGCCGGAGACCCGCGGGTTCGACGTCGATTCCTCCGCGAGGGTCGATTGGCCGCTGCGGTCCGTCACCCGAGCGTGGTCGACATCCTCGACGTCGGCGAGGCGCAGGACGGTCGGGTCTACCTGGCGATGGAGCTGCTCGAGGGACGGACAATCGCCGACGTGGTCAGGAGGGACGGGCCATTCTCCTGGTCGCGCGCACGCAGGGTGCTCGTGGAGTTGGCGGGAGCGCTCGCTCGAGTGCACGAGCACGGCGTCATCCACCGCGACATCAAGCCCTCCAACGTGATGCTGATCGGGGCGCGGGACGACGGCAGCGATCTCTGCAAATTGATCGACTTCGGCATGGCGCGAGGCGAGCTCGCTGGCTCCGTCGAATTGACCACCAGCGGGCTCGTCATGGGCAGCCCTGCCTATATGAGCCCCGAGCAATTCCGCGGCGAGAAGGTCGACGCGCGCTCGGACATTTATAGTTTCGGGTGCCTGGCCTATTTTCTGCTGACCGGCAAGCAGCCTTTCGATGGGTCGACGCCGGCCCGGCAGATGTACCAGCACCTCATGCTGCCCTTTCCAGCGCTCGGGCACCTCGACGCGCCTTCGGGCCGCGAGGCTGCCCTGCACCGTTGGTTGAGCAAGGCGTGCAGCAAGGACCGCGCGCACCGTTACGCAGACATGCACGAGCTGCTCGCGGCCATGCCTCTGGCGGACGGTCGCGGGTCCGGGAGCCGGCTAGCGAGCCTGCGGGCGAAGCTCGGGGGCGCACGCGGGGCACGGGTCGCGCTCCTCGGGCTACTTTTGGTTCCCGCCGACGTGTCGTCCGATGTGCTGTCCAACGGCCAGTCCGAGGCCCAGCCGGTCGAGCCGCCGATCGACGCTGCCAGGCAAGCAGAGCAGCCTGCGCCGCCGCCCGCCCTGGCAGAACCCGAGGAGAAGATCGTGGCCCTGCGCGCCGGCGGGGACTTCAGCTGCGCGATCACGTCTGCTGGACGCTTGCGCTGTTGGGGCATACAGGGCTCGCATCTGTGTCAGCCAGGTCATATCGGCCATCTCGGCGACGATGAGCTCCCCCACTCCGTCCCACTCCTCGACTTTGGCGCGCATCGGGTGAAGGACCTGAGCATTGGATTCCTGTCGAGCCACGCGTGTGCGATCCTCGATGATGGGAGCGTCCGCTGCTGGGGGAGCGACGCGACCGAGCAGCTCGGAAACGGCAAAGGAATTCAGCATTGGTGCGATCGCGCCGACGAGTCGTTGGCCACGATCGCGCCTGTCGAGCTACCGCCGGTGGACGCCGTCAGCACCCACCAGTACACCGCTTGTGCCCTCACCGGCCTGGAGCGCAACGAAGGCTCGCTCTGGTGCTGGGGTAGTAATTCGCACGGTCAGCTCGGGCAGGGGCACATGGAGAATCTCGGGCAGCCTCCCTCGAGCCCGGTCGAGCTCGGCGGCGCGCACGTCGTCCAAGTCAGCGTGGGCATCTCCACCGTGTGCGCGCTGCTCGACTATGGTGGAGTTCGTTGCTGGGGAGGCAATCGCAACCTCCACCTGGGCGCCAAATGGCCCAGCGATCTCCGCGTCGGCGATGGTATCGGGAATGGCGTGATTGGGGCGAAGCCGGATTCGTCGGCGCTCGACGTGCGTGACCTCGACGGCTTCGAGGTCGCGCTCGTGCGCGCCAACGGTGGCTGGAATTGTGTCGTGAGCACGGATAGCCGCGTGCGTTGCTGGGGCGGCAACGATGACGGCGCGATGGGTTATCGCCACGATCAGATCCCCGGCTGCAACCCCAAGCGCCGGGGCTACGATTGCTTGCTGCCCACTCCTTCGATCGACCTCGATCTCGGCGATCTCGACGGCGCGCGGCTAATTGATCTCCAGATGGGCCGCAAGCACGCCTGCGTGCTCGACGACCGCGGCGCGATACGTTGCTGGGGCTGGGGTGCGAACGGAGCCCTCGGCTACGGCAGCCGAATGGTCGAAGCGACTGGCCAGTCCGACATCGGCCATCACAACACGCCGGTAGAGGTGTACGCGGCCATGGGCAACGATGGCGTCGTGGACATCGGCGACTTCGATGGCGACGGTGAGATCGATGCCGTCCGCCAACTCGCGATGGGCTACTCACACGCCTGTGTCCTGGTCGAGGACGGCGGCGTGCGCTGTTGGGGACGCAACAGCGAGGGGCAGCTCGGCTATGGGACCACCGACGACGTCGGCGACGACGAGACACCCGCGGAGTACTACGCCGCGCACGATTGTGGCGCGGTGCCACTCTTGGCGGGTCGAGGGTGCGAGGGCGGCACGAGGTAGAGTTGCGAGATGCTCGAGGCAACGGACGAAGCCCTGTTTTACACCTGGCTCGAGGGGGATGCGGCCGCCGGGCAGGTGCTCGTGCGCCGCCACTATCGGCGGATCCTGCTCTTCTTCTATGCCAAGGTCGGCCCCGAGGTGGGCAAGGATCTCACGCAGTCGACCTTCGAGACCCTGTGCACCAACAAGGTGTCGTTCCGCGGCGACTCGACGCTGCTGACCTACCTGTTCGGGATCGCCAGGTGGAAGTTGGTCGATTACTTTCGTGCGCAGCGTGCTAGCGAAGCGCTCTTCGAGCCGCTCTCGGATCCTGGCCACCTGCCCGAGGTGCACCGCAGCATCACCTCGCTCTTCATGGACAAGCAGCAGGAGAGCCTGGTGGTCCAGGCGCTGCGCTCGCTCCCGCTCGATGACCAAATCATCCTCGAGCTCAAGGAGTACGAAAAGCTCACCTCGGCTCAGCTCGCGGCCATGTACGGGGTCGGGCGCGACACCATGTCCAGTCGCATCAATCGTGCTCGCAAGCGGCTCGCCGCCGCGGTCGCCGAGCGGGCCCAATCCGCCAGGCTCGTCGACTCGACCCTCACCAGCCTCGACGATTGCATGCGACAGATCCGCGACCGCATCGCTGCGGCCGCGGGAGGCGGGCTGCGTGACTCCGCCTGATCAGAACAATCCGTTGTAGTTCTCGGCGTAGGTGAACAGGTGCAGGGTGCCCAGCGCGTCGCCATGCGCACCGACGATATGCTCTGAACCACCGGCCGAGGACGCGACGATCGCGAGATCGCTCACCTCTTCCAAGACACGGGTCGAGTTGCGCCGGATCTGTCCCAACCAGTCGACGTCCCAGCCGATCATCCGGAGTTCGTCGTTCGCATCGCGAACGCCCATGACGAAGTTGCCCACGATCGTTGCCCCCGCGGTGCCATCGTGCCCGCTCACGACGCCCGTGGAGATTGTATCGACCCAGTCGATGGTGCCGGCGGAGTCGATGCTCCACGTGTCGAGGCGCAGGGCCTGGTTGGACGAGAACACGCTCGTGACGACGTACTCGTCGAGGGCCAATCCGACGACTGGCACCCTGTCGATGGTGACGGATTCGCCAACCGCGAAAGCGGTGTAAGTATCCACGTTCGTGACCCCCCCACCCGCGGGGACTTCGAACGAGCGGAGCACCAACCCATCCGCGGTGGTGATTTCGGCCGTGACGACACCCTCGAAGCCCGCCATCGTCGTGATCGCGACATCGTCGATGGCGCCACCAGATCCCGTACCGCTGAAATCTCGCGTGATGTCGAGGTCGGAGTCGACGTGATAGTCGATGACCTCGAGGTTGCCCAGGTCGTCCTCGATCGCGACCACGAACCCATCATGCGCGGGCGAGGGCGTCGACTCGACTTGCAGCACGTCGCTCTCGGTCAGCTCCTTGCCGACCATGCGCGTGATGTTTCCGTCGAGCGCGTCGACCGAGTAGGGGATGTGCTTGAGGTTGTCGTTGCTGCCGCGGATCGAGACGATGATATGACGCGCGTTGGCGAGCGGACGAGCGGCCGCCACGTCGACCACCGTGCCCTCGTTTTGGGTGTCTTGCGGGATGATTGCCCCGTTGGACCCGATGTCGTAGGAGCGCAGGCGTAGGTCGCCCGAGCTCTGATAGACGAGCACGTCGCCGTTGGGGTGCGTGGTGAAGTGGAGGTTCGTAGGCGTGATGTTGAAGAAGACGTCGTGGTCTTCCTGAAGCCCGATCGCGTCCGGCAAGAAGCAATATGCCGGCTTGCGGACCACACACTTCGAATCGGAGCAGGTCTCACCGGTGTTGCAGTCGGAGTCGTCGGTGCAGGACACACCGATGATGTCCCATGGTTCCAGCGGGTTCTCGCCGTCGAGCGGCGACCAGCTCCCCGATGCCGCCTGGCCCATGGGACACTGCTGTGCCCACGCCTCGTAGAATTCCATCTCCTCCGAGATGTTCTCGCAGTAGTGACCCTGTGCGTCCGTCACGGAGGGCTTGACGTGCATGTGGAGGTGCGGGCGGCTCGATGCACCGGAGTGTCCAACCCGGCCGAGAAATTCGCCTTCCTGCACGGGCACCGGCGTCGGTAGGACGGTGTCTCGATAGTAGCCCTCGAAGCTACTGCTCATTCCGGTACAATCGTCCGTGTGGTCGTCCGGCCAGCCGTCCGCACCCGGCAGGATCCAGCCCGGTGAGCTGGTCGTATCGCTGTCATCGCGCGCGGACGGAAGCGGGCAGAGCGCGGACGGGATGCTGCCGTATTGCATGTGGGCGAGGAGCACGACGTGCTCCTCGTCCTCGGTGCGAATCACGACAAAATTTCCCGCATCCAGGGGCGAGGCGTCGTGACCCTCGACGCAGGTGTTGAAGGCGGGGCAGTCGGCGTCTTTTTCACAGATGTCGCCGCTGATGCTGCAATTCTTGGCCTCGCCAAAGATACCGTCTCCGTCGAGGTCGTAGTCCTGGCTTGGAGACGGCTTCTCGGGGGCCGTTCGCCAGCACGCGATGATCTCGCCATCCACGGGCGAATAGAGCGGCACGCCGAAAATGTAATTGTCCTCGTTTTGACCGCCGCCATCGTTGGTCCTCCAGTCCGGGCTCACCCACTTGGCCGCGTGGAAATCCATGCTCCAGCCCGGGTTGCCATAGTCCCGGCCGGTGTGGCCCGCGCTGCGAAAGTACACGCCGGGCTCGAGCGAGTCGCCACGCCAGGGGAGCGTGATCGGATAGCTGGCGACGGACTGGGAAGATGGCGTCCATACCGTGGCTGCCACCGCGACGAAGATCCCGAGGGAGGTCAGCTTGCGAGCCCGGGAAGGATTAAGCGCTGGTATGGATCGCGGCCGGCGAGGCTTCGAATTCGAGTCGTTCGTAGTCATGATTCTCGCTCCGTTCGCGCCTTTGGATCGCCCGCGCATGGGCGCGATTGGGTTGGTGTGACGAGCTCGCGATCTGGTTCGCGCCGGGAGGGTTTTTTTGTGCCGCCAGGCTCGACCCACGCCTGCGTCACGGTGACCACGCGCACGAACGAAGGCCGAGGAGCGTTCGACCCCTCGGCCTTCCCGAGCCGCGACGCCAACCAGCGAGCGCTACCCGATCGAGATGCACAGCTCCTTGGGCCCGATCGAGTTGTTGTCCTCGACGCACTCGTTGAACGCCCCGACCCCCATCCCGTCGTCGTCGACCTCCGCGCTGACCTCGAGCGGCGGGTTGCCAGGCGAGGGCACGGTGATCTGCACGGTCGTGCACGAGCCGGCCGGGATCGCCTTGTCGGTCTCGACCGTCCCGAGCACGCCCGCCTGCGCCTCGCTGAAGGTCACGTCGACGCCCGGTCCCACGCCGAGGCAGCCTTGGTTGCACACCCGCACGCTGAAGGTCACGTCCGACGAGCACACCCCGACCTGCTTGAGGTCCTGCAGGACCAGATCGGGCGCACAGTTCTCGACCTCGCCCTGGCTGTTGCGCCGGTACGAGTTCTCGGGCTTGTTCGCCGGCGTCTCCCAGTTGTTGGGCTCGACGATCGGGATGCCGCCCTTCGCGTCGACGTTGGTCACGTGATAGGTGTGCTGATTCCAGATCGGCAGGGTCGGGACCCAGTTGTCGAGCCGGTCCTCGAACACCTCGATGCCCGCGTCGCCGATGTCGCCCTGTCCGGACTCGTTGTTGGTCGAGAGGATGATCTCGGCCTTGAAGTCACCGTCGACGTCGGCGATCACCGGGTACTCGGCGCGGGTCCGCGACGAGTTGATGTCGATGAACAGGATCTCGTCGTCGGTCATGTTGCCGTCGCACGCGGGCCCGGCCGGGTTCAGCGCGCAGTCCGGCTCGATGCCAGGGTAGATCCGCAGGTACCACTCGTCGCCATAGATGACCTCGTTGCGGCCGTCGCCGTCGAAGTCGAACACCGACGAGCCGGTCACCCGCGACGAGTCGTCCTCGATGACCGAGTACCACAATTGCGTGAAGCTGGCCCCGTCGAAGGTGAC
>CBFGLP010001269.1:0-7324 GCA_965649595.1 uncultured Myxococcales bacterium
TCACGGATGATCGCGGCCGAGAGCGCGTTGTGCCGCGGGCTGCCGCCGGCCATCGCGAACACCTCGCCGCGCCAGTATTCGTGTCGCTCGGGCTGCTCGCGCTCCCAGGCGAGGTACTCACTGGCGGTCATCGCGGACCCCACCCTAGCAGCCCGTCCCCAGCGGGTCGATCAGGGCCCGCTCAGCGCTCGCCAGCCGCTAGTTAGTCCCGCCCTCCGAGCGCTGACCATCCGAGTCAGCCCTCCGGACCGAGCCCTCGCCCGCCCAGCGGGTCCACGTGCTCCAGCACTGCGCCACCGCCCCGTCCCGGTCCTGCCGGTAGCGCCGCGTCTCCGCGTACCAGTCCAGGTTCCCGCGCATCCAGGCCTCGAGCGCCCGCACGTACGCGCGACAGTTCGGGTCGCCGAGCAGCTCGAGCTGACACTCGAGCTCGAAGAACGCCTCCAGCTCGGCGTTGCACATCTCGATCGCCCGATCCAAGGCCTGGTCCCACGTCAGCTTGTGCTGATTGGCCAGCACGATCACCAGGTTGCTGGTCGTCTGCTCGTCAATCTCCTTGGCCAGCCCATAGATGTCGTTGACCCAACAAATATAGTTGTTGGCCATGACCTCGAGCTGCTGCACGTGCACGTTCGTGACGAAGTCGTTGCGGCACGGCTCGACGAAGATCGCCGCGAAGTCGAAGCAGGGATACACGGCGCTGATCAGCAGGCGCAGCTTGGTGTAGGTCGCGAGCGAGGGCACGCGGCCCTGCAAGCGAATGATCCGCTCCCAGCGAACTCCCTCGATGTACTCGTGCACGTGGGCGCCGAGCCGTCGCAGCCAGTAGTCGTCGGCCCGCTCAGCCACGCGATCGAGGATGTCGGCCAGCGCGTGGTCGAGCGGCGTGTCGCCGGGCTCGGTCCCAAACCCCTGCGCGATGGCAATCAGCCGATCTTCACGAGCGAGCAGCTTCTTGAGGTAGTCGGGCTCCGTCGCGTCCTGGGTGTCACACATGTCATCGTAAAAGAACAAGAAGGTGATCCAATCGGCGATCAGATCGAGCTCCTCTGCGCTGACCCAGGGATAGGATCGCGCGGCCAACCAAGCGAATCGTGCCGCTCGAAGACGCTCGAACTTGGGCCCCTCTGCGTCAGCGAGCCCAATCGCAACCGCCCAGCGGAGCGTGTGCTCGTGGGCCCGCTCGACGTGCTGGCTGATCGCCGGCACCAAGCTGCATTCGAGGCTCGGGCGACCATCGGGTGCAGCCATCGGATCGTAGGCAGCCAAGCCCAATGAAGAGACCGGACGCGATGTGGTGGCGGGTCGAGAGCTAGGTTGAGAGGTCGTGGCGGTCATGGTCATCGCCGCGCGCCAAGGCGCAGGTAGTTGAGAGGGGGATCTAAAAAACGTAAGCAAAGTTACGAGGTCGACCGACATAGAGATTTGCGTCCATCTACAACCAGACATGAAAAACTGCAACAGTGTTGCCGCAAAAATTCTGACTGGCTGTACCTCGGAACACCCCTGGGTTCTCACATTTGGCCTTTTTGGCGCTGTTTGAGCCAAAATACAGTACGTGAGCTGGATCTCGGTATTGTTGATTCACGTTATTTTGGTGATGTCCTTCGGTGCCTTGATGCAAGGATTATCGTTGGCTGCAATCAGATACAGCGAAAAAGTTCCGCGGCCTGTCCCAATTCGACCCGCACGGCTGATGCGAACCCGTCAGATCGCCCCCGTAGCTGGCTCGCATCGGCCATGCGTGCTCATGCGCAGATGGCTCTACACTCCACTGCGATGAGCTCGAGCCCGACGATCCGTCACTGCACCGGCTGCGGGGCCGTGGTCGAGTTCACGGATCGGTCGCTCAGCCAGCGCTGTGGTTACTGCGACTCGCCGATGGTGGATGAGCCACGCGTAACCGGCCAGGTCGACGCGGTGGTTCCCTTCCACATCCCCCAGCAAGGTGCGCTCGAGCGGCTGCGAGCCTACCTCGACAGCAAACGCTGGGCACCCAGCGAGCTTCGTTCGCTGCGGGTGCACGGCCGAGGTCTACGAGGGATGCTCGTGCCCTTCTGGGTCTACGAAGGAATCGTACGTAGTGAGTATCGCGCTAATATCGGCCTCTATTGGTATCGGACCGAGACCTATACCGATTCCGAAGGCAAGACCCAAACGCGAGAAGTCCGCGAGACGGAGTGGTTTCCGCTCGACGGCACGGCGGCGCGGCAGATCGACGACCACATCGTCTCGGCTTCGGTCGGCCTCCCCGAGCACGAGGCCAATCAGCTGGAGCCCTTCGATCTCGGCTGGGCGCAGCCCTTCGATCCCCGCCTCCTTTCGGGCTTCGAAGCGGAGCTACCCAGCGTCGCGACCGCGCAGGCCGACCGCACGGCCGCAATCGAGCTGCGCGATCAGGAGGCGGTCCGAATCACTCGGACCTTGCTGCCTGGTGACACCAACCGGCTGGAATCAATCAGCGCGCGGGTAGACATCCACTCGCGCAAGCTCGTGCTGTTGCCGGTCTGGATCGCAACCTTCCACCACGACAAGACGGTGCTGCGCCTGCTGGTCAATGGGCAGACCGGCGAGACTGTGGGGAACGTGCCGATCTCACCTTGGAAGATCGCCGCGTTAGTGTTTGGAATCTTGGCCGCGATCGCGGCGATCGCAGCAATCATTTTCCTCATCGAGCGAGGAGCGGGACGATGAGCGACGACTTCGCGCGCGCGGGCGACCGACCCGATGATTTGCTGCGCTGCCTCGCGTGTGGAGGCGCGGTCGTGTGGGACGCGAGCCATAGCGGCGCGGCTTGCTTGTTTTGTGGCTCGCTCGCGCTCGAGGTCCAACCACCGACCGAGCCGCTGCCCATACCCGATGGTTGGTTGCCGCTCACCGTGCCCGCCGAGCGAGCCGACGAGTGCTTTCGAGCCTGGGCGACGAGCTCATGGTTTCGGCCGACCGCGCTGCGGACCACCGAGATCCGCTTGCAGCCGATGTTGCTGCCCGCGTGGCGCTTCGTGAGCCAGCTCGAGACCCACTGGGCGGGGCTCGTCCGAGCCAGGACGAAGTCCGGTAAAGCGCCGCGCTCGGGCCTCGATCACGCTCGCTTGTCCCACATGGTTCCGGCGTCGTCGGGGCTGAGCCAAGCCGAGCTCTTCGCTCTGCAGCCCTTCGATCTCCGCACGACCCAGCCGTGGACGGACGACGCGCGCGAGCTGGTCTGGGAGCCACCTGCGCTGACCCGCCGCGGCGCGCGGACACGTGCTCACCCCGATCTCGCCGCCGAGCACGGGCGGCAGATCGCACACGCCGAGGGCCTGGTCACCTGCAAGGTGAGCCCCGTGATCACGGACGAGGACGTGCGCTTGCTGATGGTCCCGATCTACATCGGCACCTTCCGCTTTCGCGATCGTCCCTGGCGCTTCCTGGTCAACGGCCAGACCGGGGAGGTCGTCGGCGAGGCGCCGATCGACCGCCTCAAGGTCGCCGCGGTGGTCGCCGCCGCCCTTACCGTGGCGCTCCTGCTGCTCGTATTGGTCCTCGTGCTGCGCTAGCGGCCGTGCGTGGCCGAGTGCACGACGCCTGCGGGGGCAAACTAGCCCCCAACGGGGGCCAGACGGACGACTGCGAACCCGAATCCAGCCCACCGAGGTCGCGCAGCGACCTCGCGACCGCGTAGCGGTCGTGCGTGGCTGAGTGCACGACGCCTGCGGGGGGCATAGAAGCCCGAGTGCACGACGCCTGCGGGGGGCATAGAGTACGCGAGATGGCACGCAAGGGCCTCGCAGATAAGCGCAACCGCCACGATCCCGCCTACCTGCGGGCGAAGCGGGAGAACTTCGCCGGACGAGCGGTCTACAAGCTCGAGGAGATCGATCAGCGCTTTCGCCTGATCAAGCCGGGCATGCACATCCTCGACCTCGGCTGCTGGCCCGGCTCGTGGTTGCAGTACGCGGTCGCCAAGGCCGGGCCCGAGGCGGTGTTGGTCGGAGTCGACCTCGACCCGGTCGAGCTCGCCTTGCCATCGAACGTCCAGACCTTCGTCGGCGACGTCAACAAGCTCAAGCCTGATCGCCTCGTCGCTCGCTTCGGTCGCTTCGATCTCGTGCTGAGCGACATGGCCCCCAACACGACCGGCAACAAGGACTTCGATCTGCCCGTCAGCGAGGACCTGTGGCTGCGCGCGCTCGACATCGCCAGCGCGGTGCTCCGCGTCGGTGGCCACTTCTGCGGGAAGGTGTTTCAGGGCCCGCGCTTCGGCGAGCTGCTGCGCGAGCTCGAAGGCCGCTTCCAAGAGGCTCGCGCCTATCGCTGCGAGAACACCCGCAAGCACAGCCGCGAGCAGTATCTGATCGGGCGTGGGCTGCGAGCCTCGGTCGCACGCGCGAGCGAGCCGACCGACGAGTCGCGCCGCGAGCCGAAGCTCGAGCAGCCAGAATGAGAGAGCCCGAGGCGTCGACGGCGACTCGGGCTCTCCAGTCGGGCTCATCCATGAGCCCTCCAACTCGGCCGAATCAGCTCCCTGTCGATTCGGCCCCTGTGGGGCTGATGAAGACCAATTCAGCCTCGACCACTAGCTATCAGCGAAGCATCGACCACGCGTCGTCGCGCAGGCGGGCGCGGGGCGAACGAGCCGTCTTCGTGCGGGGGCGGGCGACCGGGACGTCCTGTCCTTCGGTCTTGGAAGCGGAGCGGCGGAAGAGCATGTCGGCGAGGAGGAGCATGGCTGTGACCTTTCCTGGTGAGCACTCCCACGTCCGTGTGGGAGCTGGGGGGTGCGAGGCGCTTCGTCCTCGACACGGACAGTTATATCGAAATCGGATCGGAGGGTCCAGAAGAAAATCCGTCCCGACTGAAATTTTTACTGAGTCGACTTTTAGGTCCGAAGACGGCTGTTCTATGCACAATTCACCTTTAGATCAGTTCTGCATCACGTCTTCATGGGCATTTTCGTACCATCCAGAGGACAGCATAGACGATCAATTCGTAGTGCTAATTGCTAATTTATTGGAAATGTCCGTAGCAGTGATTCCAGCTAGCCTGGAATCACGCATCATGCGCATCATAGCTGAGCGAATCCGCGCATCCTTCCGAGTAGAATTCCAGCAGAGCTGAAAAGTGAAAGGCGCAAAGTCGCCCTCCGTTTCATGCCCACTGGAATTCCAAGCGCGACTCCTCTCGGTCCCATCCACAACTTGATACATTTCTCACGGTTTTGAGGCCATGCTCGTCACCACTCTCTCCTTCTTTCTGGCGGGTCACCCCCTGCTGCTCGCGCCCTCCTGTCCTCTGATTTCGGACGAGCTGACCCTCCTGCCTGATCCCACGACCACGGCGATCTCCGTCGACGTCGATGGCTTGCTCTCCACACCGCTCGGGCGCGGGCTCGAGTCGTGGCTCGCGGCGGATCGGCAGATCGGCGACGCGCTCGAGTGGCTGGGTGACTGCGGGCTCGAGCCCGAGCACGTCGACACGCTCTTGCTCGCCCGCGGAACGGCCGATGAGCGAATGCTCCGTGCCAAGCTCGATCGCGCGCTCGAGCCCGAGACGCTCGCGTGCATCGAGGGTGAGTGGCGGGCCCGACTCGAGGGCGACGAGCCCTGGCGCGCGGGCCCGCACGCGTGCGGAGCTCGGCTGGACCTCCATGACGGATCGCGCGCCTGGTTGCTCGACGATGGCTCGCTGATCTGGGCTCGCGGTGGCTTCGTCGAGGCGATCGAGGAGCGCTTGGCAGGGCGCGCCCGCGCCAGCGACGCAGCGCTCGACGACGAGCTCGCCCGCGTCGACCGGAGCGCGGAGATCTGGCTGGCCAGCGAGCTCGACGAGCGCGCGCGACGAGACCTGCCGGGCGATTGGGCGATCGGGGTCCAGTCGCTCGGCGCGAGCCTGCGGGTCGACGCAGGCCTCGAGCTCGAGGCCTCGTTCGAGGCCAGGGATCTCGACGCGTCGGTGAGCCTGCGTCAGCGCTTGCTCGGCGGCCTGGCCAGCTTGGCCGATCGCCTCGACGGCTACGGCGTGGAGCATCGCCTGCGCGAGCGGGCGGGCGTGGCCCTGGTCGACGACGCGGTCGTGCTGCGCCTCGAGCTCGACGCGCGGGAGCTGGTCCAGGTGCGAGAGCGGCTCGATGGAGCCATCCAAGGCGGGCCTCTCTGACGGCCTGATTGGTAACAGATCGACCGAGCTGCGGTGTTCCGGGGGCCATGCCTCCACGCGCTGCTCGCCTCTCGTTCCTCACCGCGCTCGCCCTCACCGCCCTCCCCGCTTGCGACTTGCCCGGCACGCACCACGAGTCGCTGGAATTCGAGGCTGGTGACGTCGACATGCTCGAGGTCGACAGCGGCTCGGGTGACATCATCGTGGTCGGTGACCCCGATGCGCTGACGATCCGGCTCGACGCTCGGGTCCACGGCGATCACACCGAGATCCGCTCGCGGGTCGAAGACGGGCGCCTGCGGCTGTGGATCGACTGCCCCAAGCTCGCCATCCACTGCGCGGTCGACTGGACGCTGGTCGTGCCGCAGGAGCTCGCCGCGGCGCTCGAGACCGGCTCCGGCGACATCATGGTCAGCGATCTGGTCGGCACGCTTCGGGTCGAGACCGGCTCCGGTGACATCGAGCTCGACACGATCGACGCGCCATCGATGGACCTCCACACGGGCTCGGGTGACCTCGTCGCGCGCTCGATCGTCGCGCTCGATGTCGAGGGCTCGGCGGGCTCCGGTGACCTCGAGCTCGACCTCGATGCTCGCGCCCGACGGGTCGCGCTGACGACCGGCTCGGGTGACATCCACCTCGAGCTGCCGCGCGGTGACTACGACGTCTCGGTCGAGACCGGATCGGGCGACGTCGACAGTGACGGGATCACCGACGACCCCTCGGCCGATGCTCGGATCGAGCTGAGCACCGGCTCGGGTGACATCACGCTGCGCGGATCCTGATTCGCACTAGGACTCGGGCTCGGGCTCACCCGCGGCGTCGCGCTCGGGGATCGCCGCGACCTCGCGACGGATCGCCTGTTCCTCGGCCCGCTTGCGAGCGTAGCTAGGCACCAGCTTGCCGTACCAGCGCAGCAGGTCGCCCTCGATGATCATGTAGATGCCCGGGACCACCAACAACACCAGCCCGGTCGAGATGCCGAGCCCCGCGGCGAGCGTGATCGCCATCGGGGCGAGGATCTCGTCGGTCCCGCCGATGCCGAACGCCAGCGGCCCGAGGCCGCCGACGGTCGTGAGCGTGGTCGAGAGGATCGGGCGCAGGCGCTCGACGGCGCCGTCCAACGTGGCCTGCAGGATGTCGGAGCCCTCGGCTCGACGCTGGTTGATGAAGTCGACCATCACCA
>CBFGLP010001270.1:0-2152 GCA_965649595.1 uncultured Myxococcales bacterium
CGGAGGTTGGCCTCGACCAGCTCGGCCTTGGCGGCCTCGCGCTCGCGCTTGGCCTTGGTCAGCTCGCCGTGCAAGGCGACCAGCGCCTCGGCCGAGACGCCGAGGTCCTGCTCGACCCGGCGGATCCGCTTGCTCGCCACCTTCATGCGGGTGATCAGCTCGTGCAGCTCCCAGGGGTGGAGGCCGAGCCGGCGGCAGAGCTTGAACTCTTCTTCTTCCTTGAGCCGGACGCCCTCGAAGGTCGAGCGCAGCTCCTCGAGCTCGACGCCAGCCCGCCGCTCGCAGGCCCGGAGCTCTCGCAGCGCGCGCTGCAGACCATCGACGGTCTCGCTCAGCTCGTCGATCATCTCGTCGATCGACTTGCGGCTGAGCTTCATGTCGCGCATGGCGGCGACCGCCTGCTCGATCTGCTCCTGCCGCTTCTCGGCCAGCTTGTCGTCGACCTCGACCTCGTTGCCCTCGCGGATGGCGACGGCCTTCTCGTCGAGCTTCTCGATCTCGCGCTGGTGCTTGCGCAGGCGCTTGAGCTGGATCCGCATGTTGTCGAGCGCGGCCTCTTGGCCCGAGGGCTCGTCGTCGGTGCCCAGCTGCCGCTCGTCGTTCTTGGCCGGCAGCACGAAGGCGTCCTTGACTCGGACCAGCCCACGCTCGACGCGATCACAAAGATCGAGCACGTGGGGCATCGCCATCGGGCTGTGCAGGACGATGTCCAGCACCTTGTTCTCACCGGTCTCGATCCGCTTGGCGACTTCGATCTCGCCCTCGCGCGTGAGCAGCGAGATCGTGCCCATCTTGCGCAGGTACATACGGACCGGATCGACGCTGCGGCCACGCTCTTCGGGCGGCGTGGTAGTCGAATTGCTCGACGTCTCTTCTTCGTCTTCCGCGTGCGTCGGAATGGAGCTCTGGCTCTTGCTCATGGACACCCTCCGTGTTTCGGGGCTCGCGAGGTCGGCGAGGTCGCAGGTGTGGCCGAGGAACGAACTCGCGAAGCGCGTCGCCGATGGCTCGCTGCCTAGATCAGCTCGAGCACGGCGACGCGGGGTGCATGTATATCCGCAAAGGCTCCGAGAGCCACCAAGAATGCACAAAGGCGGGGCTGGACCCGAAATCGCGCGAGCGGCTCGATACGGCGCCGATACCACCGGCAAAGCGTTCAGCATGCGAGCCAGAGCACGTCATCGCTCCGGATGACGTCGAGTCCCCAAAAACCCGCTCAAATTAGCCCCTACGAGGCTGATCGAGCCGAAGTTCGCTCGGGAATCATCGCGGTGAAAGGACTTCGCGGACGTGGACGCGCTTTCCGAATCCGGACTCTCAGCAAACGCCAGGCCATTGATCCGTTGCTCGCCCGTGCCGGCGCTACCAATCGGCGAGACGGCGCTCACGGGCCCGAGACTGCGCGGATCGGCACAATGCGATGAAATCAGCGAATGGCGCAGGTTACGCAACAGCAAACGAGCAGAGATCGCCGAGCCCACGGAATCGCTCCCCACCGACGGCGGACCGCGCCGTCAGCCCGGATCGTTCGGTGGCGCACCTTCGATACCAGCTTCAGCGAGCGGCGCAGACGGAGTCAGACCCAGCCCTCCCGCAAAGCGACGCGGCTGCTCGCCGTGAACGACCTTGGTCCGCACGAGCGTCACGCCGGGCACGTTCTGCATGTCGTTCTCCATCGCCCGGCACCAGGCCTCGTAGTCCTTCCACTCCGTCGCTCGCTCGCCGAGCTCGGTGCAGGTCCACTCGCTGCGACCGGGCTTGCGCTCGGGCTTGTCCTCGCACCACGAGGACTTCTCGGTCCACAGCGCCGCGTCGCGCTGGAGGTCCACGCACCAAGGATCGCGGCCGTCGTGCGGATCGGCGATGCCCTTGTCGGTCAGCACGATCGTGACCGTGGCCGCAGAGCGGACGGCTTGCAGCGCTGCCCAACATCCGTCGGCCCAGCCCTGGAAGCTCGCGTCGAGGAACAGGTACTCGTCGACATGAGCGGTACCGGCGACCGCGATGTTGCGCAGCGCGATGCCGCCGGCGCTGTGCCCCTCGGCCAGCACCTTTCCGGTCAGCTTGCTCGGGTGCACGCCGAGCTGGTCGCGCAGCAGCGCCAAGACTTCCTCGTGCAGCTTGTCGAACGAGTCGCGGTAATCCTGGCGGA
>CBFGLP010001271.1:0-4912 GCA_965649595.1 uncultured Myxococcales bacterium
TGAGCAGATCGTTGACCTGATCCTTGCGCACCCGCAGGCGCAGGACCTCGCCGTCGACGACCCCGCGTCGCTCGAAGTAGCCGACGCCGTTGCGGTAGAGCACCACGGTGTCGAGCTCGAGCCCGTCCTCGTCAGCGACCGAAGGGTAAGGAGTCCGTCCGGCGCAGCCGGCCAAGCAGGGGAGGGCGAGGAGCAAGGAGAGGGATACGGGCAGACGCAGGGGCGCTCGCATGGCGCAATACGGTAGCCGTGCTCACTCGGCAGACCGAGTTTTTGGCGTGAATGGCGAGGCGCTGAACGTCTGAATCCGGGCTCGTGCTTTGGTCGAGAGCGAGCATCGAGTGCCCGCAATCGCGCGGCTCAGAACGCCGTGTTGTGGCACGAGATCGTCCCGCCATCCCCCCCACCACCGCCGCTCTCGGCGGCCACGTGGGCGTAGATCGGCATGTCCGAGCTCAGCGTGTGCAGCCCGGGGAAGGGGGCGCGTTGCTCGATCGCGAACTTGTAGCCGGTGTTGCCGATGGGGGTCCAGTCGCTCAGGAACTCGCCGTTGAGCTGGACGGAAGCCGCGTTGGGAGCGACCACGGTCAGCTCGACCTTGACTGAGTAAAGGTCGATCAGACCAAACACGTGCTCGCTCGCGTACAGGTCGATGGGCAGCACCGGAAACATGCAGCCAAAGCCATCCGCATATTGCACCACCATCACCGGCTTGTTGGCGCTGACTCGAAAGCCGATCGTGTCGATTGGGACCTCGACGAAATCGCCGGGGATATTGATGACCGTGTTGGCCCCTTGATCGGGTGAGAAGCTGACCATCGTATCGGCCTCGACGGCGATCACGCGTGCGACCTGCGCCTGCGTCGTGTCGTATCCGTGGATAGGCGAGACGATGTAATCGGTGCCGAGCCGCTCGACGGGAAAGAGCGCGTCCCGGACGGATCCATCCGGGTTATCGGGGTCGATCGACAGCTCGTCTTGCCCCGCGATCAGCGAGAAGGGGGCGGTTCCAGTGATGATCGTCCCGGTGAGGTCGATGTACTGCTTGGAGACGACCTGCAGCACGTCGTTGGGATCCATCGCGATCTGGCCGTTGCCGGACGCCACGACACCGCCGCCAGGCTCGACTTGATCGCCGGGCCCCGAGGGCTGGAGAGTCACTTGGACGTCCTGGTCGTGAGCGAGCACGGCGTAATAGCTGCGGTTGGCCCACGACTCGCGGGTCGCGACGACGTATTTGTCGGATGCCACGCGCGCGGGCAGCAGGCGAGCCGTGCCTTCGCCCGTCGGTACGTTGAGCACGTTGGCGGAGTAGAGCGTCACGCCCACCGGGCCCGTCGACTGTATCCGGTAGCTGCCCTCGGCGACCAAGCTCGTATACGAGCTGTATTGCGCCAGCGCGGGGATCCAGGGGATCACGATCTTCGTCACTCCGTAAGCGGCCTCGACCTCGGTGAACAGCATGTCGCCTCGCGTGACCGTGATCGTTCGAGGCGAGAGCGACGGGTTCTCGATGGCGATGGCGAAGCTGTCGTTCACGGTGCTCCGCACCGTGGCCGCATAAAAGTCACAGCCCAGGAACGAAAAGCCGTCCAGGTTGGCGCACTCGCCCACGCAGCTGGCTGCATCCGCGTCGCAGACCAGACCTTGCTCCGTATTGCAGGTGGTCTCGTTCCAACTCGAGCCGTCCGGCTCACAGATCAGCAGCTGATTGCCCTGACACTCGACGGAGTCCGGCACACATACCGCGCAACCCAAGCCCGGCACGCAGACGTCCGCGCAGGGCTCCTCGCTCGAATATCCGCCCTGTCCGTCGCAGACCGCGGCGACGTTGTCGAGGCAGACGATGTCTCCGGCTTGGGTGCATTCGCCTCCGGTGTCGCCGTCGCTCGTATCGCCATCACCGTCTCCGGTGTCGCCGTCGCTCGTATCGCCGTCTCCATCTCCGGTGTCGCCGTCTCCATCTCCGGTGTCGCCATCACCGTCGCCCGTCTCGGTGGCTCCCGAATCAACGCAGGAACCATCGACGCACATGAGGCCGGCCACGCAAAGGTTCCCCTCGATACACGAGCAACCCTCGGTTCCCGGCTGGCAGCTCTCGTCCGCAGCTTCGTCATCTCCGTCCTCGGCTGCACCCCCTGGGCATCCCGCGATCACACCCAGAACAAACGCAAAGGGCACCACTGCCGACGCGAGCTGTTTGTGCATGGTCGCGATGGTATCGTTATGGGCCGTACTTGGATATCCGCTAGAAAAACGGCATCCTGAGCACACAGGAGCGCAACCCCGCGCGTCGATCCTCTCACAGGGCTCGTCACGCAGCAGACCCGCGAGGCCAGCTCGTGGGTGGGCGCTCGCTCAGCGCAGCCGCTTGACCAGCGCCCGCAGCCGCGGCGCCATCACGGCCAGATCTTCGCGCGTCTTGACCGGCAAGAAGCGCCGCTCCCGATCGACCTCGAAGTAGTACGCGTCGAGGTGCTCGGTGACCTGGCCGATCAGCTGCTCGAATTGCACGGCCTTGATCGTCGCCCCATTCGGCCCCGGGACCTCGCGCTCGACCGGGAACCAGTCGAGGTCGAAGTCGCGGTCGATCGCCGAGAGCCAGAACCACAGCGTGTTGGTGTTGAACTGCGGGTACTGCTCGATGTCGACGCCTTCGGGCAGACGAAAGCCCTCGATGATCACGGCTCGGTTGCCGACCGCGGCCACGCAGCCGCCTTTGTCGCCCTCGCGTCGCACGACCTCGACGCTCATGTGCGCGCCCGCGTCGACGGCCTCGATGTGGGCGCCGAGCAGGATCAGGTCGAGCTCGGCGCCGAGGTTGTCGACGTTGGACACGAGCACGTGCTCGACCCCGTCCTGACGGAGCTTGCTCAGCACGCCGCTCTCGCGCAGGCGCCCGAGCGTGTCACCGTGGCCGGGCGCGGCATAGATGACGGTATCGGGCAGCTGCTCGGCGCCGGGCAGGTGCTGGAGCGGCACGCCCTCGGGCGTGACCCGGGGCATGATCGACTGCGAGAAGCTCATCCGAGCCGCAGGCGGGATCCCGGTCCACCCGATCTCCTCGAGGTGCGCGGTGCTGGCCTGCTCGGTCGCGAAGCTGTGCATCACGACCACGGGGATCTGCGTGAGGTGCTGCTCGGCGAGCCGCTGGATCTGGCGCAGCTTGACCCACAAGAAGCTCTCGGGCTCGCCCTCGACGACCGGCATCACGCCCTTGGGGACGCCGCCGAAGCGGGTCGCCATGCCGCCGTTGAGCACCAGCACGGCCACTCGACCGTTGCGCAGTGCGAGACGGCCGCGCTCGGCCAGGTGCGCGAGGTTGCGCTGGCCCATGCCCTCCCGGGGGGCGCGAGTGCGAAAGTCGAGCAGCGGGGGCTGGCGAAGCCGTTCGAGCGGCTCTGGAGCCCAGGGCAGTCGGGTCGACTCGGCGCTGAGGTAGCCGTGGCGCAGGCGCGAGCGCAGGGCTTCGAACACCGCCAGGTCGAAGGGGTAACGGGCCACGGAAGGCCGTAGGATCAGCCCCCCCGCCGTCATCGTGTCCCGTCCGACGGTACCGGTCACTCGGCTCACATAGCATCGCGGCCGTACCTTGCCTAGCGCGCAGGTCGCTAGAGGGCTTCTCGGGTGTCTTCGCTCACGCCCTTTCATGCGATCCTGCAAACAGCTGCTCGCGCAGGCTCCCGCGCTCGCTTCGGCTCCATCGAGCGGCCGCGATCGGGCAAGTCCGAGCCGCCCTAGGCCGTGCTAACTATCGCCCGTTCCGTGTCCGAATCCGTCATTGTCATCAACGCCGACGGGCCCGAGACCCGCGTCGCCCTGATCGAGAACGGCATCCTCACCGAGCTGTTCATCGAGCGCGAGCGCGAGCGCGGGATCGTCGGGAACGTCTACAAGGGCAAGGTCTTGCGCGTGCTGCCGGGCATGCAGGCCGCGTTCGTCGACATCGGCGAGGAGAAGGCTGCCTTCCTCTACGCCGGCGACATCGCGACCGCGGGCTCCGGCGCGGTCGAGAAGGTCGACTCCGACGGCGTCCCACGCCGCTCGTCCGGCAAGATCGGCAACATCACCGACCTCGTGCATCCAGGCCAGGAGATCCTCGTCCAGGCCGTCAAGGATCCGATCTCGAGCAAGGGCGCCCGCATCACCACCTACGTCTCGCTGCCGGGTCGCAACGTCGTGTTCATGCCGACGGTCAGCCACATCGGCATCTCGCGGCGGGTCGCGTCCGAGCGGCAGCGTCGCCGGCTGCGGGCGATCGTCGACGAGATGCGGCCCAAGGGGGCCGGCTTCATCGTGCGGACCGTCGCCCAGCACGCCTCGAGCGCTCAGCTGCGCGCAGGCATGGACTACCTGATCCGGCTGTGGGCCAACATCAAGGTCAACGAGCGGCTGCATCGGGCGCCCGTCCTGCTCTATCGCGACCTCGACCTGATGCTCCGCGTGGTCCGGGACAACATGGCGCCCGAGTACTCCCGCGTGATCATCGACGATCGCGTGGCGTATGAACGCCTGCTGCGCTTCGTCAACGCGTTCATGCCCGAGTACGCCGATCGCATCGAGCTGTTCACCGGGCGCGAGGGCGTGTTCGACAGCTACGGCATCGAGCTCGAGATCGATCGCGCGCTCGCCCGCAAGGTCGACCTCAAGAGCGGCGGCTCGTTGGTGTTCGATCAAGGCGAGGCGCTGACGGCCATCGACGTCAACACTGGCAAGTTCGTCGGCTCCAAGGGCAAGACGCTCGAGGAGACGATCACCCAGACCAACCTCGAGGCCGCCGACGAGATCGCCCGCCAGATGCGGCTGCGCGACCTCGGCGGCCTCATCGTCATCGACTTCATCGACATGGAGTCCCAGCGCAACCAGCGCGAGGTGGAGAACCGCCTGCGCGAGGCCCTGCGCTTCGACCGCG
>CBFGLP010001272.1:0-1771 GCA_965649595.1 uncultured Myxococcales bacterium
CGCGCGTCGAGCTCGTCGAGGACAGCTTGGTCGAGGTGACCGCCTCGGGCATCGAGATGATCCCGAGCGTCGACGAGGTCTCGCGCGTCGAGCTCGTCGAGGACAGCGTGATCGACGAGCTCGATGATGCAGATGATGCAATCGACGAGCTCGATGCAATCGACGCAATCGATGCGATCGAAGAGCTCGACGAGATCGACGAGCTCGACGCCGATCGCCCGCGCCCGACCAGCGGAGAGATCGTCGAGCTCGACTCCGCCGACCTCGAGTCGGCCACGGTCAGCGGCGTGATCGGTGCGTCGAGCAGCCGGTCCGAGAGCCAGCGGGGATCGAGCAAGCCAGCGCCGGCCGGGCTGCAGGTCGGGAAGCAGAAGCTCAAGCAAAAGCTCGACCCCAGCCTCGACCACGGGACCGAGCGGCTCGGCAGCAGGACCATCCCGCTGCCCAAGCCGCCGACCGCCCCCGCGAGCAAGGCCGGCGTCGAGGTCGAGCTGTCCCGTGGGCTGCCCGAGCTGCCGGTCGTCAGCGGTCCGCTGCTGCCTACTCGGCCCAAGGTCTCGAGCGCGTGGGAGGAGCTGTCCGAGGCCTACGCCGAGCTGCCGACCGCCAACAAGGAGCAGAAGGTCGCGGTCCAGCTCGCGTGCGCGCGGCTGTGGGAAGAGGGGGCCGAGCAAGTCGAGCGGGCGTTCAACTGCCACGAGCGGGCCCTGCTGATCGTCCCTGAGCGGCCCGAGAGCGTCGCCAGCCTCGAGAGCCTCGCCGAGCGCCATCAAGCTCGCGCGCGCCTCTTGCAGGCCTGGGACTACCTGCTCGTCGAGGCGGCGCTGCCCGAGCACGTCGTAGCGATCAACCTCCGGATCGCTGGCTATCACGAGGCGGCGAGCAACCTGGTCCAGGCCGAGGAGCGCTACCGGGCCGTGCTCGCCGTCGATCCAGCCCACGTCGTCGCGCTGCGCAAGCTGATCGACGTCTACGAGCGGCTCGGTCGCAAGCGCGAGTACGTCGAGAGCTTCGCCGACCTGCTCAACGCCGAGCGGCAGGAGCTGCCCGACGGTGAGCGAGTCGAGCGGACGCTCGAGCTCGCGCGCCTGTACGAGGAGTGGGTCCAGCGCAGCGACGACGCCGTCGAGCTGCTCCGCTTCTTGGTCCGCGACTTCCCCGAGCGACCCGACGTCCACCTGCGCCTGATCGAGCTGCTGCTGCGCCGCCGCGAGTGGCCGCAGGCGATCGACGCGATGCGGACCGCCAACGAGGAGCTCTTCGATCCGGACCTTCGCGCCGACAACTACCGGCGCATCGCCGAGGTCTACCGCGCGCAGCTCAAGATCCCCGATCGCGCGATCGATGCCTGGCTCGCCTATCGCGAGCTGCGGCCCGAGGATCCCCGCTCGCTCGTCGAGTTGCAGGAGCTCTACCTCGAGACGAGTCGGTGGGAGAAGCTGCTGCCGATCCTCGACGCGCGCCTCGCCGCGCTCGCGGCCGCCGACATCGACGAGACCGAGCGGCAGGCCGAGCGGGTCAAGCTGCTGGTCGCCAAGGCCCGCGCGCTGCAAGAGGGCCTCGGTGACGAGCAGGGCGCGACCACCACGCTCGAGCAGCTCGCCCGCGACGTGCCCGACGACGACGACGTCGCGCTCGGGCTCTCGCGCCTCTATCGACGCAGCGATCGCTACGCCGAGGGCGTGGCGATGCTGCGTGAGCGAGTCGAGGGCCTGCGCAAGCGCCTCGAGCAGACCGAAGACCTCGACGAGCGAGCCCGCCTGCAGGACCG
>CBFGLP010001273.1:0-4763 GCA_965649595.1 uncultured Myxococcales bacterium
CTTGCCTGGCCTCGGCGATGATCAAGACGTCGACGAGGCTGGGCCAACCTCGCCACCGCGGTTCTCGTCGACGTCTTGATCATCGCCGAGGCCGCAAGCCGGTGAGCCTACCGTGTCCCAGGTGGGATCGTGGCGAAGCCACACCCGTCACGGGCCGGGGCCTTTTTTACCCCCCGCATGTGTCGTGCACTCAGCCACGCACGACCGCTTCGCGGTCGCGAGGTCGCTGGCGCGACCTCGGTGGGCTGGTTTCGGGTTCGCATTGGTTCGTCTGGCCCCCCAGAGGGGGGCTTGTCCGTTGTCCGGTCGATGGCAACGGAACCGGAGCCGGCCGGTCACGGCGGACTTGGGCAGCCTCGTGTATCTTCGGGCGTGGGCCGGACGAAGACCCAGGGGCTTCACGTCGCCCTGTTGCGAGGCATTAATCTCGGTGCCAAGCACAAGCTGGCGATGAGGGACCTCGTCGCGCTCTTCGAAGAGGTCGGCTGCGAGGACGTCGTGACCCGCGGCAACACGGGCAACGTGGTGTTCCGGGCGGGGGCGCGGGTGGCCAAGCGGGTGGCCGAAGACGTCGCCGCTGGGATCCTCGAGCGGTTCGGGTTCTCGGCGCCGGTCATCCTCCGTTCGCATGCGGAGTTTGCCTCGCTCGCGCAGGAGCACCCGCTTGCTGCGGAGGCCGAGCCCGACAAGCTCCACGTCGCGTTCCTGGCCGACGCACCGGCACAGGACAAGGTCGCGGCGCTCGATCCCGATCGCTCGCCGCCCGATCGCTTCGTCGTGCGTGGGCGCGAGGTCTATTTGCATTGCCCCAACGGGCTCGCCCGGACCAAGCTCTCGAACGCTTGGTTCGACAGCAAGCTAGCGACGATCAGCACGGTCCGCACCTGGAAGGTCGTGCTCGAGCTGGTGGCGATGACTGCGAAAGCGTGAACTTCACAATGCGCCAAATTCTCGATACCCCCGCCTCCCTCGTGCAAGACGGCCTCCTGCGCTTCGGCACCTATGCTGCCGCGATTAGCGACGTTGATTTGATCGAGGCCCGTCCTTGGTCGGTGCCTGTCCCCCGTGCGCTGCGGGCGTTGCGGTTGAAGGAATGGCAGGCGTTTCAATTTGGCAACGAGCGCTATTTCTTCATTGTCGCGCTGTTCAACGCCAAGGTGATGGCGCTCGCCCAGCTCAAGGTCTATGACCGGAAGCTGCACAAAAAATATCTGTTCGAGCGAAAGCTGCCCGGCTGGGCCCTGACCGCTCCGCGCAACCTGCTCGACTCCGAGATGCGCTACACAGGCGGCGACGCGGCGATTCGATTCATCAATCGACTGGCCGACAATCGCATCACGATCGAGCTGAATCTTCCAGCCAGCGCCGACATGCCCGCGCTGTCCGGCACCGTCATCGCCGACGCGACCGGCTGCGAGCCCGAGGTCGTGTGCATCCCCTTCGCCGAGAACCGCGGCATGTACTCGCACAAGGGCTGCCTCGCGCTGACCGGCGAATTGCGGCTCGGTGACGAGGTGCTGAGCTTTGGTCGTGACAATAGCTTCTTGTTGATGGACGATCACAAGGGCTATTACGACTTCGTGATGCGCTGGGATTGGGTGACCGGCGGCGGCTTCGATCCTGCCGGCCGGCGGATCGGCTTCAATCTGACCCGTAATGCTTCGATCGATCCCGCCAATTACAACGAGAATTGCCTGTGGATCGATGGCCGCCTCCACCTCTTGCCGCCGGTCCGCTTCACGCGGCGACCGGATCAAAATCCCGAGGTGTGGGAGATCCGCGACGAGGCCGGCGAGGTCGAGGTCGACTTCGTGATCGAGGTCGACGGGTACGTTCGCGTCAACGCGCTGGTGATCGAGAGCCGCTATCGCGGGCCCTTCGGGCAGGTGCGCGGGCACCTGCGGGGACCGGGTGGGGAGCGGGTCGTGCTCGACGGGTTCTTTGGGATGGGTGAGGACTTTTATTTGCGCTGCTGAGGCCAGTCGGCGCACCGACGCCGAGCGTCGAGATTCCGAACGCTCGTCCGCCAAACCGACCCAGAGCTCCACGGATCGCTCGGCACGGGCCTTGCTCAGCCCCCGGGCGAGGAGCCAATCGACAATGAGCATCCATTCCATCGTCCACATCGACGCTCGCAACGTCCGCCTCGGCGCGGGCCTCGAGCAAGGACCGCCGAGCGCCGACACCCTCACGCTAGGCCTTCGCGCCCTGCTCGGCGTCATCGCCCCGACCGGCCCAATCCCCCAGTCGACACGCGAGCTGATCGCCGCCCTGCGCGAGCTTTGGACCCACACAGGCGGCCGAGCCAGCGTTCCACCCACCGACGAGCTCCAGCCGCTCGCGCCCGATCAGCTCGTCGAGCACCCACTCCCGGCGGCTGGCCTTCGCGTCCAGCTCGTGCGCCTAGCGATCGTCGCCGCGTTGTTCGACCGCCAGCGCGACGCCGATCGCCTCGCTCGGATCGAGCGCCTCGCCGAGCTGCTCGAGGTCGACGAGCCTGGCCTCGTCGATCTCCGCCTGTGGGTCGAGCGAGAGCACCTTCGCCTGCGTCGGCACCTCATGCCTCGCATGTGGATCATCGACGAGCTGCGCGCCCGCGTCCGCGAGCAAGGCCTGGCCAAGGTGCTGTGGATCTTCGTCGCATGGCGCTTCGGCCTGCGCCGCGAGCCGGCCCTCGCGGCTCGCTATGCGGCGCTGCGGCAGCTCCCGCCCAACACGCTCGGCGCGGCGTTGATCGAGGAGCTCGAGCGCAACGGCTTTGCCCTGCCGGGCGAGCGAGGCAGCGCGGCCGACTGGGCGATCCGCCACGATCTCTGTCACGTGTTCTCGGGCTACGGGACCGACCCGCGCAGCGAGGTCGCGGCTGGTTGCTTCATGGCCGGCTGTCGGGCCAAGGATGGGTTTTCGCTGGTCGTGTTCGTGTTGTTACAGTTCCATTGCGGTCTGCGAGTGACCCCGGTCGCGAAGAGCGAGCAAGGGCTGTTTGATCCCGCTTGGGCGCTCGAGGCCGTGCGACGTAGCGCGTTCATGACGATCGATCCGAGCGTTCGGGCCTGGGACTACTGGCAGGACTTCGATCAGCCGCTCGACCTGCTGCGTGAGCGATACCGGGTCGAGCCGTATCGCTTCGGCGCGCTGACGCGCTAAGGTCGGCGCCAATGCTGAAGCTCTACTACAACCATCAGAGCCGCGCGACGATCACCAAGTGGATGCTCGACGAGTGTGGAGCCGAGTACGAGCTCGTCCACATGGATTGGGCGAAGCGGGATCACAAGTCGCCCGAGTTCTTGGCGATCAACCCAGCTGGCAAGCTCCCAGCGCTGACCGACGGTGACGCGCGGGTGTTCGAGAACACCGCGATCTGCTTGTACCTGGCCGACAAGTTCCCGCAGGCTCGCATGGCGCCAGCCATCGACGCGCCCGAGCGCGGTCGCTACCTCTCGCTGATGGTCTACTCGACCGCGCAGCTCGAGCCGGCGATGGGCGACTTCCTGCTCAAGCTCGAGACGCCGCCATCGCGCGGCTGGACCAGCTTCGACGTGGCTCGCGGCGTGGTCGAGCGCGAGCTCGGCAATGGTCCTTACTTGTTCGGCGACTGGTTCACGGCGGCCGACATCGTGATTGGCTCGATGTTCATCTGGAAGCGTCGCTTCGGCGGTCCGTCGGACAGCCCAGCCCTCGAGGCTTATGTGGATCGCCTGCTCGCCCGGCCCGCGGCGGCGGCCGTGAAGGCGGCGGCAACGGGCTGAGGCCACGGAGTCGGTGGCCCGCGCCCGAGCAGACTGCGTCGGCCGCGGGCCGCCGACGCAGTTTTGACGGCTCGTGCTTGAGCTTCGCCGCCGCTCGGGCAATACCGTGGGCGATGCCTCGCGCCCTGCTCGTGCCCGCCATGCTCGCACTCACTCTCGCTTGCTCGAAGGCGCCGCCCGAGCCCGAGGGGGGAGCCAAGCAAGAGACCAAGCAGGCCGCCCCCGCGACCGATCACGCAGGCGGCGGTCCCCAGCCGAACCCGCACGCGATGCCGAGCCCGCACGCGATGCCGAGCCCGCCGGTCGCAGCTCCACCGGGACCGCCACGCGACATCACCCCGAGCGGCGCGACCCAGACCACGGTCGTCGAGGGCCTGACGATGCAGGTGCCCGCCGAGTGGACCTCGGAGCCGCCGGCCAACCCCGGCATGCGCAAGGCCGAGCTCGTGCTGCCGGGCCCCGGCGGCGACGCGCGGCTGGTCGTATATCGCTTCGCCGGTGGGGCAGGGGGAGCGCAGCCCAACATCGATCGCTGGAAGAGCCAGGTCGAGCCGGCCGCGGGCACCGAGGCGCAGGTCAGCAACCGCGAGGTCGGCACCTTGAAGATCGCGGCGGTCGACGTGTCCGGTCGCTTCGCGGGTCAGAGCATGCCTGGCGCTCCACCGCAGCCGGCGATCGACGACGCTCGCTTGCTCGCCGCCGCGATCGAGGGCAGCGGTGACCCCTTCTACTTCAAGCTGGTCGGGCCCAAGCCGACGATCGACTTGTGGGCGCCTGCTTGGGACACGATGCTGGGTAGCCTCTCGATCAGCACGGGCGAGCCGAGCTCGCCGACGGCACCGCCTCCGCCCTGATCTTGAGGGAGGGACGTCGCCGTCCTTTACCCTACCGAAGGGGGCTCCCCCACCCGGGCGAAGCCCGTCTGGGACCCCCACCCTCACGACAGACTGATTCTTCGCCCGCTCCGCGGGCTTTCTCGATTGAAGATGATCATCAACCCGCGACCGCTGCCAG
>CBFGLP010001274.1:0-4900 GCA_965649595.1 uncultured Myxococcales bacterium
ATCAGGGCTACCTCTACGCGCCCGAGCCGGCCTGACCTTCGCGCATGCTGACCTCGTACCCGATCCCGTCACCGCGGCGAGTGATGCTCTATCCGCGGGAGGATGGATCGGCGGCCTACGTCGCGACCTACACCGCAGCCCGCTGGCTGACCGAGCGCGGGGTCGCGGTTGTGGTGCCGTCCAACGCAGTCGAACGGCTTCGTGCCGTGGGCGCGAGCGATGGCGCGGGGGCCGAGGACCCCTTCAGCCCGATCGAGCTCGAGCGGATCCCGACCGACATCGCGCTGATGATCGCGCTCGGAGGCGACGGCACGCTGCTGCGAGCGAGCCGTTGGGTGGCAGATCTCGGCATCCCGGTGGTCGGCGTCAACCTGGGAGATCTCGGGTTCCTGTCCGCCTACGGCCGCGATCAATTGATCGACGCGCTCTCGGACGTCCACGCGGGTCGGCTGCGCTGGGAGCCGCGGCTGCGCATGGCCGTCGAGATCCGTCGCCGCGGCGAGGTCGTCGCGAGCGAGACCGCGGTCAACGACGCCTACATCAAGCACGGGCAGATCCCCCGGCTCCTGCGGCTCGACACTCGCGTCGGCGGCCACGAGCTCGCCCGCTACAAGGCCGACGGCTTGATCGTCTCGACCCCGCTCGGCTCGACCGCCTACAACCTCGCCGCCGGCGGACCGATCGTCGCCCCGGGCACCGAGGTGTTCACGCTGACGCCGATCTGCCCGCACAGCCTGAGCCTGCGTCCGGTCGTGATCGCTGCCCGTGACGGGGTCAGCGTGACCTGGGCCGGGCCAACCGGTGAATGTGACGCCTACCTGACCGCCGACGGGCAGTGGAAGGTCGAGCTCGAGCTCGGCGACGAGATCGTCATGCAGGCGAACGCCACACCGCTGCGGCTGGTCCCGCCGCAGGCGAGCGTGTTCGAGGTGCTCGCCACCAAGATGGGCTGGTCGGATCGCGGCTCGAGCCAAGCCTGATCAGACGTCACCAATCTCGGCAGCCAACCAATCGGCGTAGTGGTCGAGGAAGCGCGCCTGCGCGTCCGACTGGACGTAGAGCGGACAGATCCCGCGAACGCGGGCCAGCGCTTGCTCGGCCGTGTGCCCGAGCGTGATCAAGCAGGCCGCCGCGATCGTCCCGGTGCGCCCGAGCCCAGCTCGGCAATGGATCAACACCGGCGTCGCGTGCATGTCGGAGATCAGCTCGTGGCAGAGCATCGCGCATGCGCGGGGGGTCGGGGCGCTCATGTCGACGATCGGAAAGTGCCAGCAATCGAAGCCCCAGTCGCTGGCGCCTCGTAGCGGCTGCTCCGTCAAGCTCACGACTCGCCGCAGGCCCTGCCTGCGCAAGAACGCCATGTCCTCGGCGAAGTCTCCGAGCAACCCGGGTTGGCCCGAGCCGGCCAGCGACTTTGGCAGTATCCAATGGAAGCCAGCTAACATTGATGGATCCGGGCGTATCAGGCCCCCCATTGCAGATAGTCGCGAGTTCGGAGCTGACGCGGACGGTGAAAGAATTGCTCGACATCACCCTCCTCGATCAGCTCGCCGTCGACCAAGAGCACGACGCGATCGGACACGCTCCGAACCAGGGGTTGGTGGTGTGACACGATTACGCAGGTCCGACCGGCGCGGCGAAGCTCGAGCAGCAGCTCGTTCGCCCGGCCGAGCCAAGGATCGCGTAGCTCTGCCGTGGGCTCATCGAGCAGCAGCAGCTCCGCTGGCGCGGCCGTGACCAAGCGGAGGCTGAGGAGGCGCCGGGTCAGCGGCGAGAGCTGCGAGAGAGGTCGCCGCAGTGACAGCTCGTTGGGCTCGGGCAGCCACACCCGCAGCGAAGCGGGCTCGAGCCCGACCGCGCGGGCTAGCTCGTCCGGGCTGCGATGCGTGCACAACCCGCCTTGCGGGAACCGGACGCACGAGCGGGCGCGCAGGTCGATCGCCCCTTCCCAGTGTAGCTGCGCCGGCTCGTGGAGCGAGCTCGGTCCAGCTCGAAGCGGGCGTCGTCGGCCCGTCTGAGCCGAAGGGCTCGCGTGCGCATGAACGAGGGTGTCGATCAGCCGCAGCAGCGAGCTCTTGCCGCTGCCGCCGGGGCCGACGAGCGCGGTCGTACGCCCGCGCGGGATGGTCAGGTCGAGCCGCTCGAACACGACTCGGCCCGGCCAACCCGCGCGCACCCGACCGAGCGCGAGCGCTAGGTCGTGCATGCCTTCGCCATCGTGCGAATCGAACATGTTGCAATTTGTCGCTCGGTTATCACATCACAGCGACTCGCTGGCCATGAGCGCGCGCATCTTCATCAACGCGAGGCCGAGGTTGGTGTCGGCCCGGCACACGACGACCGTCACGACGGATTGATACGAGCGCAACCGAGCAAAGATATGCACGAGGTTGGTCGAGGTCACGATGATCTCCTTGAAGTAGCGCTCGTTGGTCTGGACCCCGCGCACGCGCTTGAAGGTGTTCTCGATCTGCGTGACGTTGTCGCCTTCGAACAGGTCCTTGGTCGCGGCGGCGACCAGATCCAAGACCTCCTGCGGGTGGCTGTCGACGGTCTTGACCCCGAGCAGCATGCCGGTCGACATGTCGACGACACCGACCGCGACGGCTTTGGGGACTTCGTTCATGGTTTTGCTGAGGATGATTTCGACGCTCATGATGGGTGTGCTGCCGGGCGTAATATGAATTGTCTTCATCCGCCCGTTCGATCAGAGGCCGGCCAATTCACGCGTGATCCGGGGATCATGCACGGCGATGGCGATCGATTGGGGGATTGGGCGTGAAGGGGACGGATGCCGTCGGTAATGAGCATCCTAGACATGTCGATGCCGCCGGGCAATCACTAAATTGCGTCTGTGTGCAATTTTGATGGTCGCATACGCAAGACAGTCATTGGCGTCTCCGAGTAATTTTATTACGTCTCATCGCTGGATGGGGGGCGGCCCCGTGCCTGCGAAGTGTCGCCTCCAGGACGGCAAAAGCGGCGAGGGACCGCGATTCAGGTCGCGGCCCGGCCGCGGGGCTGATCTTCGCGTGACGTCGTCGATATCTCGATCGCGTATGCGAGTGATGGATTCGATGCAGTGGATTCATGACTGGCTCGGCGGCGGGGGCGGGGATATTCGCCACATTTCGAGTGGACCCGCGAGGCTCGAGATGACGACGCCGATCTTGTGAAATGCGCATCCGAGAATGTACATTGATGGGGTCGGATCCCTACCATGCATACGGATAATGATCGTACACACTATGTGGGGATGCAGCGAGAGCTCGAGGGCTTGGCCCGGCGGGCGATCGATCTGCGGGTCTCCTGCCATGAAGGTTGCACGCACGTCGAGCTGTGCGAGCGGCTGGTCCCGCAGGTCGAGCAGCTCGCCGCGGACGGGCTCTCGCTGCTCGCTGCGCTGCTCGCCGACTTGCACGCGGGCGAGCCGGTCGCGGACGTGAGCCCGCTTTGCGACCTCGCCAGCATGGCTCGCTGGGACCTCCGTCGGCAGCTGGCGGAGCTCGATGATGTCCGGACGCGGGCCGATGATTGGCAGCTGATTGGGCAGTGCAGCTGCATGAAGACGCGGCTGATCGAGGGCTTGCTCGAGCTCGAGCGAGCGCTCGCTCGCTTTGCTGGCTCGTGCAGCTGCGCGAGCGAGCTGCAGCGACGCGAGCTCGCGCGCGCGCTAGCGATCCGCTACGCGTATCAGTCGTTTCGCCGCGCGATCCGCCTGCTCGAGCGGCGGCTCGAGCAGGGCCACGTCGATCTCGTCCAGGCGCTGCGCTCGACCGCGAGCAACCTCGCCAAGCTGATCGGGCGCGACGTCTATGAGGATCTGCCGGTCGACGTTCGTCGACAGGTCCGCGCGCTGCAAGGTCGCGTGCTCGACTGGGCGCGTCAGTGCTCCGATGACGGGTTCTCGGCTCGGCGCATCTGGCTGGATCTCGCCGCCTTCGCCGAGCTGCTCGGCGAGATCCAGCAGCGCGAGGTCCTGCGCGAGCACGATCTCGGTGTGCTCGTCGAGATCGGCGAGCAGCTCGACGCGATCGAGCCGAGCGCGACGCTGCCGATCCCGCTGCTCGAGCGCCTGGGCAGGCTCGCCGGGCGGGACGTCGAGCTCGACGAGCTGCTCGAGCAGCCCTCTCAATCGGTCCAGCGGTGGTCGCCAGTGCTCCGACGCGTGCGTGCGTGCCTCGCCCGCTCGCTCGGGCTCGACGCCTACGCAGATCCGGACGAGTTGGAGCTCGATTGGGAGCGAGACTCGCTGCCCGCGAAGTGGGCCTAGAGGTCGTCGCCGCCCTCGCCTCGGTTGGAGTCTGCCGGAAGCATGGCCCCGGCTCGGGCGTAGGACCACGAGCGGTCGCGCTCTCTTGGTCTGAACCGCACCGCGGGGTTGGGAACCCACACCCCTTCGTGCTACTGCTCTCCCGAGCCCCCTGATCATGGATCCCGAGCTTCGTCCAGGCGACCACTATGGTCCCTTCGAGATCCTCGCCTACATCGGAGCCGGTACCTTCGCCCGAGTCTATGCCGTCCGCGCCCCCGGCTATGCCCAGCCGATCGCGTTCAAGCTCTCGCGCAGCGCGGTCGAGTCGGAGGACACGGCTCTGCGGGCGCTGCGGGAGGTTCGGATCCTCGAGTCGCTGCGCAACCATCACGTGGTCCGGATCTTCGACTACGGCGTCGGCGAAGATGATCGTTGGTTCATGTTGATGGAGCTGCTCGAGGGCGCCGAGCTCTCCAAGCTGCACGACTTCGACACGCCGATGCAGCCGGCGCGGGCGGCCAAGCTGATCTACGAGGCCAGCGTCGGGCTCGAGGAGGCCCATCAGCAGGGCATCGTCCACCGCGACATCAAGCCCGACAACCTGTGGATCCAGCTCGACGGGTCGCTCAAGGTGATCGACTTCGG
>CBFGLP010001275.1:0-2049 GCA_965649595.1 uncultured Myxococcales bacterium
AGAGGGCTGCATGGGGCCGTGCTCGGGCGGTCGCCAGCTCCCGCTCGAGCTGTGCGTCGTCGAGCTCGGGAGCCGGAACCGACCGATCCACGAGCCACAGAGCAGCAGGGTTGCAGGTTCGCGCGACGACCTCGAGGTCGATCACGAAGGGGGGATCGTAGACGTGCTGGCCGAAGGTCGACATCCACTCGCGCACCTTGGCGCTCGGGCTCATGGCGAGCACCTCGGCCCGGACGCGATGGCAGAGCTGGACCGAGGCGCGATAGGCCGGGAGCCGCCAGGGCTTGTCGTCGTCCTTGTCGAGCTGGTTCTCGAAGATGCACACGACGAGCAGCTCGCCCGCTCGGGTGCGCACGAGCACCACGAGATCGGGGTAGAGCCGGTGTGGTCGACCGAGCCTTTGCCCGAACACGATCCTGCGCCCACGAGGCCGGCGCTTTCCCATCAGCTTGCGGCGCTTGGCGGGCCGGATGGGGGTACAGATCCGCAAGAGCTCGAAGCTGGCGAACGCGACCTCGATCTCGAGGTCACCTTCGAGCTCGCGTCCCGTTGCTGCCTGGACCAGCGCGAGGACGAGCTGCTCGTCGGCGACGAGTAGCTCGAGCATGCCTTCGTGGAGTCGACTGGGCTCGGTCATGGCGCCGGCAATTTGCGAAGGGCGTGCAAACACCGAGCTCAATGATCACGGTCACTTGGACGACAGTGGCCGAATCGCGGTGGCCGACGGGTCGGCCGGTGGCCGACGGGTCGGCCACCTTGGGTGCTCTAGGCCGCCCGTGATCGGGGAGGTAACTTCCCCCGACCACGGATGCGCCTGCTGCGACAGACCTGGCTGCTGACCCGCAACGACCTTCGCCAAGAGCTGCGCCAGCTCGAGCTGGTGCTGACCTCCGGCTTCTTCGCGCTGGTCGTGCTGGTCATGTTCGCGCTCGGCTTCAGCACGCTCGAGGCCAAGGCTCAGCCGCGCGCGATCCCAGGCATGCTCTGGATCAGCGTCGCGTTCGTCGGCGCGCTCACGCTCACCCGCGTGTTCGACCGCGAGCGCGAGTCGGCGACCTTGACCGCGCTGCTGGCCGCGCCAGTCGATCGGCTGGCGATCTACCTGTCCAAGCTGCTCGTGACGCTGGCCGTGCTGCTGCTGTGTGGCGTGTTGCTGGTGCCGGGGCTCGGGCTCGTGTTCCCCGACTCGGGCGTGCTCGATGCTCCACCCGTAGCAATGCTCGTGCTCTTGCTGCTCGGCTGCCTCGGCTACGCCTCGGTCGGCACGCTGTTCGCCGCGGGGCTGGCCACGAGCAGCGGCAAGAACATGCTGCTCTCGCTGATCCTCTACCCGCTGACCACGCCCGTGTTGCTGTTCGCGTTGGTCGCGACCTGGCGGGTGCTCGAGGGGCACGCGGAGCTGTGGGCCACGCTCGGGCAGCTCGCGGCGCTCGACGTCGCCACGATCGGCGTGGCTGCGTGGCTGTTCGAGTCGGTGCTGGTCGGGACCGGGAGCGCGGCTCCTGGCTCGCGTTCCGCAGCCAAGCAGGCGCGCGGCCGCTGACGGGCCCGGCGAACGAGCCAGAGGGACCTCTCCGCCGAGGCGCAGACTGCACGCACCTCCACGCTGGGCGCTCGCGCGAACGGAGGGTACCTTCCCGGGGCCGACCAAGAGGCCGCGATGAAGTACGTCCCCTACGCGTTACTCGCGATCGCTGCGCTGCTGTTCCCCTACTGCGTGCAGCGGATCTTCCTCGACACGCCAATCGAGGCCGAGATGGGCACGGCGCAGAAGATCTTCTACTTCCACGTGCCGCTCGCGTGGACCTGCATGCTGTTCGGGCTGGTCTGCGGGATCGCGGCGGGCGTGCAGCTGCGCAAGCGCTCGGGCACCGCCGAGGCGATCGCGGCGGCGAGCGGCGAGATGGTCGTACTGACCGGGCTCGGCGTGCTGATCACGGGGCCGATCTGGGGCGACGCGACCTGGGGGACGCCGTGGACCGGCGACGCGCGGCAGACCTCGACGGCGCTCTTGTGGCTGGTGTTCGTGGCCTACCTGCTGGTCCGTCG
>CBFGLP010001276.1:0-1792 GCA_965649595.1 uncultured Myxococcales bacterium
GCAGCTCGTCGGTGGTCGAGCCCTCGTCCCCATCGAGGGTCTCGTCATCGTCCGAGTCGCTCGCCTCGTCACCGATGCCGCTCGTATCTCCGCGGCCCTCGCTGGTCACGCTACAACCCACGAGCACGAGCAGCGGGGCCAACGAGATCGACGCGGTGCGTACCATCGACATACGTCGATGGTACGCGCTCTCGCTCGCGCTCGGACGCCCGGTTAGGCGCGGACTCGCTCATCCGAGCTCGAATTCGCCGAACCGGGATCGACCGCAGCCAGCAACCTCGTGGCGCAGGGGCGCAGCAACTCGAGCACGCCATCACGCTCGATCCGGCGGCGCTGTTCGGCTGGCAAGCAGCCGTGTGCACGCAGGAGGCGACGCGCCTCGTGATCGAAGGGCCCTGGCTCGACCTCGCGCGGGCGAAGGTTGGCAAACAGCTCGGCGACCTTGGCTCGCAACCCCGGGTCACGCCCGAGCGCCCACTGAACGAAGCGCCAGGCCAAGCTGGCGTGGCGAGCTTCGTCGTCGGAGATTGCTCGCAGCAGAGCGGCCAGCTCGGGATCTCGACAGGCGAGCGCGGCGTTCGCTAGCTCGAGGGCGGAGAGCGTCTCGCCGACGCATCCCTCGCGGACGCAAGCCAGCACGAGCTGCTCGAGATCCTGCTCCTGCGCTGCCCCGTGGACGTCGAGCGGACCGAAGCCGAGCGCGTGGCCATCGAAGCGGGACGCGAGCGCCAACGCAGCTTCGGCGTGGCGGACCTCGTCGCCCGCGGCCGCGAAGCTGTCGCGCAGCAACTCAGGGGGAGCCCCGATTGCGAGCAGACGGGTAGCGAACTGGGCGAAGCTGGCGATCGACGCGTGCTCGGCCCGGGCCACGCGCGCCCAGTGCAGGGCGAGGTGCTCGCGAAGCGCGAGCGGGAGCTCGTGGACGCGGGGATCCACGCAGGGGACGCAGCCTCGACGATCGAGCGAGGCGAGCCGGTAGATCCCATCGACGACGAAGGGCCGGCCTTCGATCCCACCACCACAAAAGTCCTCGAGCGCGACCAAGAAACAGCACTGCCCGTCGAGCTCGTAAGGCCCGCAGGCGCCGAACGCTTGCAGCACGATCGGGTTGGTCATGCATTCGGTGCAGGTCCCGGTCGGGCACTGGCGCACACAGGGTTGGCCCGGCACCGCGTCGACGCAAGCGAGATAAAAGTCATTGGCGCAGCCCAGCTCGCCGAATAACGGCAGGTCGCAGTCGGTGAATTCCTCGGGCGTCGGCGCGGGGCTAACAGCGCACGGGTCGTTCGAAGAATCGTCGCCATCGCCCGTCTCCGCTTCGTCCGTGCCCGTCGTCGTCGAGCTGCTCCCACCCGAGCCTTCGCCGCTCTCGTCACCATCCACGTCATCCATATCGTCGACCGAGTCGGCCTCGTCGTTCCCAATCACCGTGGCCTCGTCTTCGGAGGGCTTGCGGTCGCCACAAGCGAGGGATGCTAGAGGTACTGTCAGGCCCAGGCTCGTCAACAACTGGTGGCGCAGACGGGCCAAGGGATCGAGCGAGTACACGCGACCAGGCTATCACGTTTCGTCGTCTCGCGTCTGCGCCGTGGCGCATGCCCGCCCCTATCGGGCAACCAAGCGGGCTAGATCCAAGCGTCCGGATCATCCACCTCGACTGCGATCATCCTCAATCGCGCGCCTCAGCCTGGACTTGCTCGCGCCGAGTCGGCTCAAATGGCTTGGATGCAGAGGACCTTCATTCGCCCCCTACTCGCCTGCTCGCTGCTGCTCGGCTGCAACGAAGACGAGG
>CBFGLP010001277.1:0-6510 GCA_965649595.1 uncultured Myxococcales bacterium
GTCCCGTTCGGCATCGCGCAGATGGGCAAGAGCTTCCGCAACGAGGTCACCGTCGAGCACTTCATCTTCCGCTCGTGCGAGTTCGAGCAGATGGAGATGGAGTACTTCGTCGAGCCCGGCAAGGGCCGCGAGTACCTCGAGTACTGGACCAAGGCCCGCATGGACTGGTGGAAGGGCCTCGGGCTCGACGCCGACAAGCTGCGCCTGCGCCAGCACGCGCCCGAGGAGTGCGCCTTCTATTCGGAGGGCACCTTCGACATCGAGTACCTGTTCCCCTGGGGCTGGGACGAGCTCGAGGGCATCGCGTCGCGCACCAACTACGACCTGACCCAGCACATGACGGGCTCGGGCAAGAAGCTGCACTACTTCGATCCCGAGGCGACCGACCCCGAGACCGGCAAGAAGGGCTGGCGCTACATCCCGCACGTGGTCGAGCCGGCCGCCGGCGCGACCCGTGGCGTGCTCGCGGTGCTGTGCAACGCCTACGCCGAGGAGCCAGCCGACGCCGAGGGCAAGGGCGAGCGCACGGTCCTGCGCCTGCACCCGCGGCTCGCCCCGATCAAGGTCGGCGTGCTCCCGCTGGTCAAGAAGGACGGCATGGACGAGGTCGCCCGCAAGGTCGCCGACGAGTTCTTCCGCCAGGGCATCGCGGCCAAGTACGACGAGCAGCACGCGATCGGTCGCCGCTACGCACGCCACGACGAGATCGGTACGCCCTACTGCCTGACGATCGACGGCCAGACCAGCGAGGACGACACCGTCACGATCCGCTACCGCGACGATCGGCGGCAGGAACGGATCAAGATCGCCGAGGCCGTCGACGTCGTCCAGCAAGCGCTGCGCGAGGGTCGGGAGTGACGTCGGTCCGGCTCGGATCAGGCTACGATTTCAGGAGCCCGCGATGACCAGCAATCAACCTCGCATGGTCCAGTGCATCAAGCTCGGCAAGGAGCTGCCGGGCTTGCCCTTCAAGCCCTTCCCGACCGAGCTCGGCCAGCAGATCTACGACCGCGTGTCGATGCAGGCCTGGCAGATGTGGCTGCGAGAGTCGCCCCGCTACATCAACACCTATCGGCTGGATCTGCAGAGCAAGGAGGGCCGCGACTTCCTCGAGCAGCAGATGAAGGTGTTCTTCGGTTTCGAGCATGGAGAGCTGGCCGACACCGCCTGGCGGCCGCCCGAAGAGGGGTAGGTCGACCGCACCAGGCGGCATAGGCGCGGACGGGCCCCGCCTCCGTCCACCTGCTCGACCCGCTCGACCCGCTCGTCATGGATACGCCCGTACCGTCCGCCGATGAGCTCGCCACGCCGAAGGCCCGGCAGGCGGGCGATCGGCTCGGGCGATACGTGCTGCTCGAGCGCCTGGGAGCTGGCGGCATGGGCGAGGTGCATGCCGCGTGGGATCCGGAGCTCGACCGCAAGATCGCGGTCAAGCTGCTCACCAGTCGTCCAGATCGCGACACGGCGGCGCTGCAGCTGCGCCTGCGTCGCGAGGCCCAGACGATGGCTCGCCTGCGCCACCCCAACGTCGCGACGATCTACGACGTCGGCGAGGTCGATCGCCAGGTGTTCGTGGCGATGGAGTTCCTCGACGGCCCCAACCTCCGCCGCTGGTTGGCCGCGGAGAAGCGTGAGCCGCGAGCGATCCTCGACCACTTCATCGCCGCCGGTCGCGGGCTGCAGGCGGCTCACCGCGCCGGGGTCATCCACCGCGACTTCAAGCCCGACAACGTCGTCGTCGAAGGCGAGCGCGTAGTAGTGCTGGACTTCGGCCTCGCCCGCTCGCTCGGCACGGGCGAGCGCGCCCGCGAGCGGTCGAGCGCGCTCGACCTCCTCTCCCTCGACGCGATCGACCGGTTGTCCGAGTCGTCCGACATCGAGCGAGCGACGAGCGAGGAGGCCCGCTCACCAGCCAGCGAGGATCCCGACCAGCAGGTGCCCGCCGAAGACCCGCTGCTCACCTCGCCTGGGATGGTGCTCGGGACGATCGCGTACATGGCTCCCGAGCAGCGGCTCGGTCGAACCACCGACGCGCGCAGCGATCAGTACGCGTTCTGCCTCGCCCTCTGGGAGGCGCTCACGGGCATCCACCCGTTCGGCTCGGGCCCGCGAGGGCTCGCGCGAGCGCGGATCGGCGCCGTACGTGGCAGCTTGCCGCGAGGGCTGCCTGCGCGAGTCGACCGAGCGCTGCAGCGCGGGCTCGCGTGGGAGCCCGCCGATCGCTGGCCCGACATGCAGGCGCTGATCGACGCGCTGCAGCCGCGTACGAGCACGTGGACCCGCCCGCTCACGCTGGTGCTCGGTGGCTCGGCGCTGGCCCTCTCGCTCGCGCTCGGCTTCGCCCTGCAGCGCGAGCCGAACGAGGCCTCGTGCGACTCCGGGGCTGCGCGCGCGGCCGAGACCTGGAACGAGCACCGGGCGAGCGCGCTGCTCGAGGCCCTGCGAACCCGTGACCGAGCGGACGCGCTCGCCCAGTGGCCGCAGCTCCGCGCCCAGATCGACCGCTGGGTCGCCGACTGGACCACGACCTACGACCAGGTCTGCGTGCAGCACTTCGTCGAGCGAACCAGCTCGGCGCGGCAGCTCGATCTCCAGACCCTCTGCCTCGAGCGACAGCTCGGCACGCTCGAGGATCTGCTCGGCTTGCTCGACGAGCCGGTCGATGGCGAGCGAGAATTCCTCGGCCTCGACGCCGCGCTCGCGCTGCCGCGCGCGTCCGACTGCAACGACACCCTCGCCTTGCTCGGCACCCACGCGCGCACCAACGTCGATCCCGAGCGCCGCGCCAGCTTGCAGCGGGAGCTCGATCGTCTGCGCCTGCTCGAGGCGCTCGGTCGCTGGACGACTCTGCTCGACCAGGCCAAGGCGCTCGTCGATGCGGCCAACCAGCCCGGCTACGAGGATCTGCGCGTGCGAGCGCAGCTCTACGTCGTCGGGACCACGCACGAGCTCGGCGACACCGAGCAAGCCGAGCTCGAAGCGCTCGCGGCCCTCGACGCCGCGCTGCTGCTGCCCCACACCGACCTGCAAGCGTTGGCCTTCGTCTACCTCGCCGACGTGCTCATCGATCGCAACGAGCTGCGCGCCGCCGACTACATGCTGCGCGTGGGCGACCGCCTGGCCAAGCAAGCCAACAACGTCGACGTTCGCCGCGACGCCGCGCTGATCGAAGCTCGCTTGGCCAACATGCTGGGCGAGGGCAAGCGAGCTCAAGTGACCAGCGAGCGCGCGCTGGCCCTGACCGATCCGGTCGCCTTGCCGTCCAAGTATGTCGAGATCCTGCAGGCCCTCGCGCTCCGTCACATGCTCGGCGGCGAGATTGAGCAGGCGCTCAGCGAGTACGAGCGCGCGGTCGCGGTGCTCGAGCGAGTGACCCAGGGGACCCACCCGATCTTGGTTCGGCTGCTCTACGACCAAGCCGTCGCCTACGAGGAGCTCGGCCAGCTCGGCAAGGCTGCCGAGCACTATGATCGCGCCGCCAAGCTCGCGGACGAGCTCGCGGTCGACGAGGCCTACGCCCTGCTAGCCCGCGGACGCCGAGCCAAGCTCCACGCGATGTCGGGCCAGCCGACCAGCGCCGACTGTGATCGTGCCGCCCGAGAGCTCGACGCGATGATGCCCGAGGCGCGCGAGCAGCTCGCCCAGCCCGCCTCGCGCCTGCTGCAGTTCCTGTCCTGGCGGGCGGGGCTATGCGGCTACTCGCGGCCCGAGGCGCTCGAGCTTACCCAGGAGATCGTCGCGATGACCGAGGCCGCCGTCGGTCCCAATCACGTCGCGGCCGGCATCTCCCGGGCCGAGCTCGGGCTCGCGCTGCTGCAACGTGGCCAGCTCGACGACGCCCGCGCGCAGCTCGAGCTGGCCTTGACCAAGTTGCCCGACGCGCCGGGCCGAGTCCGACGCTGGTTCGCGTTCGCCAACACGGCGCTGGGGATCGTCGAGCTGCGCCAAGCCGAGCTCGAGCGCGGGCGCGAGCGGATCCAGCAGTATCGAGCGCTGGTCCACGATCCCGGCCTGCGCGAGCTCGCCGATCAGGTGTTGGCCGAGAGCCCGCGCGGTATCGTGGGCCGGTGACGATCGACTCGATCACCTCCATGCACCTCGGCGCGACGCCAGAGGACATCAGCACGCTGTCGAGCAACGCCCTGCTCGCCCAGCTCGCCCCACGCGAGCTCGGGATGCTCATGGAGATCTTCGCCCAGCTCGCCGTGACCCGCGGCACCGAGCTGATGCACGAGGGCGAAGACGGCGACTACATGTACTTCATCCTCGAGGGCATCGCGGTCGTGACCCGCGGAGGTCAGGTCTTGCGTCGCCTCCACCCACCCGAGCACGTCGGCGAGCTCGCGATGCTCGGTGTCCGACGCCGCGACGCGACGGTGACCGCCGAGTCGACCATGCGCCTGGCGAGGTTGAGTCGCCCTCGCTACGAGTCGCTCGCCAAGCGAAACCCCGCCGCCGCGCTGCACCTGCTCCAAGCCCTGGTCGGCTCGCTCGGCGACGACGTCGTGCACCTGACCGACAACGTCGCCGTGCTGCTCGGCCGGCGCGCGAACACTCGGCCGATCCAGATCCGCGTGCGCACGCCAACCGGCGAGCGCCAGGTCGTGTCCGGCACCCAGATTGGGACCCTGCTCCCGGAGGTGAAGGATGGTCGCCCGGTCGTCGCCGCGCTGCTCGACTCGAAGCCGGTGATGCTCGACACCGCGGTCGTTTCCGACGCGCAGATCGAGGCCGTGTCGCTGTCCGAGACGATCGGACGCGACACGTTTCGCCGCAGCGTCGGGCTGCTCTTGCTCGAGGCGGCGCGGACCGTCGCGCCCCACCTCGACCTCCGGCTCGGGCACGCGGTCGGCGACGTGCGGATCGTCGAGCTCAGTCAGGGCATCGACTACTCGGATCTCTGCCGCCAGCTGGAAAACCAGATGCGCCGGCTGGTCGACAAGGACGTCGAGTTCCGCTCGGACGTGTGGACCGTCGAGGAGGCGCGCGCCCAGCTCGGCCGCCAGGGCTGGTCCGACGCCGCGCTGCTGCTGCGGACCGCCCGGACCCCCGTGACGACCCTGCAGACCTGCGGGCAGGTGCACTCGCTCGTGGTCGGGCCGCTGGTGCCCAGCGCACGCTTCCTGCAGGGCTTTCAGCTGCGACCGCACCCCGACGGCTTGCTGCTCGACTACGGGCCGATGATCCGACCCCGCATCCCGGACGCGGTGCACGAAGCCGAGGTCGCCAGCGAGCTCACGCACCCGCGCTTCGGCGCCGAGATGGTCCGCTCGCACCGAGCGTGGCTCGAGGCGATGGGCGTCCGCTCGGTCGGCGACTTCAACGAGCTGTGCGTGCGTGGGGAGATCGCCCGAGTCATCCGCGTCGCCGAAGGCTTTCATGAGAAGCGCATCGGTCAGATCGCCGACAGCATCGCCGCACGGCGCGACTCGCTGAAGGTGATCGGGATCGCCGGCCCCTCGTCGTCTGGAAAAACGACCTTCATCAAGCGGCTCAGCGTGCAGCTCGAGGTCGCCGGCATTCATCCGGTCAACCTCTCGCTCGACGACTACTACGTAGACCGCGAACGATCCCCGCGCGACGAGAAGGGCGACTACGACTTCGAGGCGCTCGAGGCCCTCGAGCTCGAGCTGCTGCGCGAGCACCTGACCGCGCTCGCACACGGGGCGATGGTTCAGACGCCGCGCTACGACTTCAAGTCGGGCACGAGCCTGCGCGATGGGGGCCCGAAGCTGCAGATCGGCAAGAACGAGGTGCTGCTCGTCGAGGGCATCCACGCGCTCAACGACGCGCTGTGGCCCGCCGAGATCCCTCCCGAGGCGCAGATGCGGATCTTCATTCATCCGGTCACGACGCTGCCGGTCGATCGCTTGACCTCGACCTCGAGCGCGGACCTGCGGCTGCTTCGGCGGATCGTCCGGGACCGGCACGGGCGGGCGACCCCGGCGGCCGACAACATCGCCCGGTGGACGAGCGTCCGCCGGGGCGAGCGGCGGCACATCTATTCGACATATCCGAACGCGGACGCGGTGTTCGACACGGCGCTGGCGTACGAGATCGCGGTGCTCAAGGTGTACGCGGAGCGCTACTTGCTCGAGGTGCCGGAGGGGCATCCGTCGTTTCCGGTCGCGTATCGGCTGCGGCAGCTGATTGATCCCTTTGTGGCGATCTATCCGGATCACGTGCCGCCGACGAGCATTCTGCGAGAGTTCGTGGGGGGAAGCGGGTTCGAGTATTGAGGGCGGGCCGCGATCGCGCCCCCTGTCATCTCTACTTGCTCGGCTCGAGCAGCTCGAGCAGCTCGTCCGCGTGCTTCACCCGGGCCGCCTGGACCAGAGCCTTCTTGAGCAAGCGAGCGTCTCGGCACTCCCGGAGCGCCTTGCTCGAGCGCCGCGACACCTTCAGCCCGCGCGCTCGGAGCATCGTCCGCACACTCTCGATGATACCCAGCAGCTCGCCCTCGGCCTTCCCCTCCTCGCGCCCCTTGGCCCGCCCTTCGGCGAGCCCTTC
>CBFGLP010001278.1:0-17781 GCA_965649595.1 uncultured Myxococcales bacterium
GGGGGGCTGACTACCCCTTCAGCCCCTGGGGGGCTGGCTACCCCTTCAGCCCCTGGGGGGCTGACTACTGAACCGAGCGACTGAATCGAGCTTCGATCGAGCGGAACTAGCAGCGCCCGCCCCGTGCACCCATGCTCGCTCAGCGACACCGGCTCGCTCGCAGGAGGTCGAGGGCTCGCTTGTGGTATTGCACGAGGGCCGAGACCCTACCACGGGAAGCGCGGCGGTCAACCGCCTGCCGTCCACCACCTGCCGCTTTTACCAAGCTCTCGATGCCAACCCCCCCGAGCCACCGTCCCGAGCCCGAGTCCGAGCAGCCACTCTCCGAAGCTCGTCCGAGCGCGCCAATCAACGATCTTCCGCTCCTCTACGGACCCGACGAGGTCGTCGATCACCACCAGCACGGCCTGCGAGACGGGCTGGATGGCATGCACGACCTGATGGATCGGCTGCTCGATCCAAAGTCCGGGTGTCCTTGGGATCGCGAGCAGACGCTCGCAACCTTGCGCCCTTACCTCCTCGAAGAGGCTCACGAGGTGCTCGAGGCGATCGAGCACGACGACCCCGAGGAGCACCGCCGCGAGCTCGGCGACCTGTTGTTCCAGATTGTCTTCCACTCGGCCATCCGCGAGCGGGAGGGCCACTTCGATCTCGACAGTGTCGTCGAGGCGATCCGGAGCAAGATGATCCGCCGCCACCCGCACGTGTTCGGCCCCGAAGGTCGCGCCCCGCAGACGACCGCCGCGGACGTCGAGACCAAGTGGGCGCAGATCAAGCAGGCCGAGCGATCGGCCCGACGAACGACGAATGATCCTGCGGCTGGTCCGAGCGAGGTGCCAGATCCGCTCGCTGGAGTCCCGCGCACGCTGCCGGCCCTACAGCGCGCGTGGAGGATCCAGAACAAGGCCGCAGCGGTCGGCTTCGACTGGCCCGACGTCGATGGTCCTCGGCGCAAGGTCGACGAGGAGTGGGCCGAGGTCCAAGCCGCGATCGAGAGCGGGGACCGAGCGGCGATCGAGGACGAGCTCGGCGACCTGCTCTTCGTGCTCGTCCGGCTGGGTCAGAAGCTCGGCATCGAAGCCGAGGCGGCCCTGCATCGGACGGTCGGCAAGTTCGAGCGTCGCTTCGGTCATGTCATGAAGCGCTGCCACGAGGAGCGTCTAGATCCCGCCAGCGTAGGACTCGCTACGCTCGACCGCTTCTGGGACGAGGCCAAGCAGCGCGAGCGGGGCTGAGTCCCCCCGCTCCAGGCTGGGCTCGGTCACCCTGCGGCTCGTGGCTTTGCTCGGGCTACGATCTTTCGGTCGCGGTGGAAGCACGGCGGCCTGGCTAGCCGGGTTGCGATCGGAGATCGTGTCTGGTCTCCAGGGACCTCGAGGAGCCGGAATTCCGCCGCGCTTGAACCGCGACCCTCCCCCATTGCGTGGCCTCTCGCTTGCAGAGCTTTTCGCGTGCGTGGGCGTCGACACCTCGGTGGCCCGAGGGACGTTCCCGGCCCACGCTACGGAGGCAGTGATGGCGTTCACCAACAGCTTGGCGTTGCAGCGTAGCTATCGGCACCTCGGACCCGAGCAAGCTCAACTGGCCGAGGGGCACCTGCACGACGCGACCGAGGCCTTGCACATGGCCTTGTTGACCTTCGATGGCCCCGACGACGAGGGCCGCGACGCCAAGCATGCCAAGGTCGCCTCGGTCCGTCGCTTGCTCGTCGAAGCAGTCACTGCGCTCGCCCGCGCTCGCGTGTACGTCCCGGGCATCCGCACCTACGCCGTCAACATCGTCACCAACAGCGAGCCCGAGCTCGACCGCGAGCTCGATCGCCTGCACGAGATCGCCACTCAGCTCTTGTGGCGCAACCACGCGGTCCTCCCAGCTCGGGTCCAAGCCCAGCCGCTCGCACCCGAAGACGAAGCTCAGCTCGCCCAGGTTGTGCGCGAGCTGGCCGTGCAGGCTCGAATCGGTCGAGCGATGCGGCACAAGTGGTTGGTCGCAACCGCGCTGTTCGGGCTGCTGGCTCCCGCGCTCGGTGTCGGGCTCTACTTGCTCGCGCTGGCCAGCGGAGCGATCGCGGCGGTCGAGCTAGCCCGCGGAGCGGCACCGCCTGTGTTACCGTCTACTTAGCCCCCCGCAGGCGCCGTGCACTCTGCCACGCACGGCCGCTTTGCGGCCGCGAGGTCGCTTTGCGACCTCGGTGGGCTGATTCCTCGTTCGCAGCGGTTCGTTTGGCCCCCCGAGGGGGGCTTGTTCGAGCCTTGCAGACGTCGTCCTTGGGGCTCGACGGGCTCAGGTCGCTCCGGTCGGCAGGAAGGGGCCGGGCTCGTCTTCGTTCGCAGGCTCGCTCGTCGGCGCCTCCGCAGGCTCGCTCGTCGGCGGCTCGGAAGGCTCGCGCATGGGCGGTGGGGCGGGTGGTGGCGCGGGCGCCTTGCTTGGCTCGTCGGCGAACTCGAACACGAGCAGCTGGTAGCCGTTGGGCGCGGGCTGTAGCTCCCAGGTCGGGAGCGCAGGCCAGCGCAGCTCGAGCACGACCGACACGCTCTTGCCCTTGCGTCGGATGTCGATCTCGTCGACCGGCGTCTTGAAGTAGCGGGTGATCAGCTTGCGCCGGTTGTTCTTGACCTGCACGGCCGTGCGCGGCAGCTCGATCACGATGCGTTCGTCGGAGATAACGACCGCGGGCTCAACCGCGGCGCTGAGCTGCAAGAACACGCGGGACAGGTTCTCGCCCCGCTCGAAGCCGGTCCACGTCAGCACTGCCGACTGCCCGCCGATCTCCTTGGGAGCGTAGGGCGGAAGGTTGCCGCTCTCGACGCTGACGCCCTGGTAGTAGCCGATCGGGTTGACCGTGAAGAAGCGGTCCTCCTCGCTGCTCTGTACGTAGTTGGGGGCCGTGTCGGGACGTCGGCTGTATTGCCACGCGCCGGTCAGGTCGGTCTCGGGCGTGCGCTGATCGATGACGAGCGGATCGCCTGCGGCCTCGAGCCGCTCGCCTTCGGCGTTCGAGCTCGGTGGCGGAGGTGCAGTGTTGCCGCCCGGTCGGCTGTTCGCCTCGGTCGGCGGGTCGCCGCTCGGAGGCGGTGGCGGCGGTCCTGCCCAGGCCGAACCAGCGAGCAGCAGGGCGACGCTCCCGGAGGTGACGACGAGGCGTGGGCGAAACATCCGAGCGATCGTAGCCAGGCGAGCACGCACCCGCCAAGGAACTTACCCGTACGGGGGGCCGGCCAAGCCTGGAGGTCCGTTCACTGCGGCTCACCCCCGCGGGATCGGATCCGAGAGGCCCGGTGGATCGACGTGCTCGGGTCCGAGCTGCAGCAGGTGCGCGCGCAGGGCTCCGACCAGGTAATGCGAGCCACAAATCAAGATCTCGCCCTCGCGCTGCAGCTCCACGTCGAGGGCATCGAGCAGGGCCGGATCCTCGACGCCCTCGAACGCGCGATCGCCCGGCTGCATCACCGCGTCGACCTGCATCGGGTGGTCGCTCTGCGGGGGCACCAGCCACAGCGGCGCTCGTTCGCGCAAGCGCGCGGCCATCTGCTCGGGGCGCTTGTCCGCGAGCGCCCCGAACACGATCAGCCGCGGCGGTCGAGCGCGGAAATTATCGAGCAGGGTCTCGATGCCGTCGAGGTTGTGGGCGACGTCGAACCACACCTGCGCCTTGCCGAGCATGAACTGCTCGAGCCGCGCGGGCCAGCGCACGCGATCGAGCATGAAGGGCGCGAGCCTCGAGTCGTTGGTCAGGCAGCGCAGCCCAGCCAGGGCGAGCGCGGCGTTGTTTCGCTGGTGTCGACCCGGGAGCCCGCGAGGGCCGTGCTCGAGCGGATCGACGAAGGTCAACGGAGCGCCACGCTCGGCCGCGACCCGCTCGATCACCGCCTTGGCCTCGGCGGCTTGCTGCTGCGAGAACACCGGGACACCCGGACGGATCACCGCGGCCTTCTCCTCGGCGATCGCGGCGATCGTGTCGCCGAGCAGCTCTTGGTGCTCGAGCGCGATGCGGGTGATCAACGTGACCGACGAGCGCAGGGCCGTGGTCGCGTCGAGCCGTCCGCCGAGCCCGGCCTCGAGCACGACGTGCGTACAGCCGCTCGAGACGAACTCGTCGACCGCGATCGCGGTGAGCACCTCGAAGAAGCTCAGGCTCACGCCTAGCTCGTGCTCGACCGCCGTGACTCGATCGGTGCCGCGCTGGATCGTCGCGTCGCTCACCGACTTGCCCGCGACTCGGATCCGCTCCCCTACCCGATGCAGGTGCGGGCTCGTGAACAGCCCGACCTTCCCACCTCGACCTCGTCGGTCCTCGTCGCGAGGCTCGGCGGTGGGCGAGTACACTCGCGTGGGCCCGTCGACGTGCCAGCGCTCCAGCCCCTCGGCCAGCATCGCCGCGGTCGAGCCCTTGCCGTTGGTCCCGACCACCTGCGCGACCTCGAAGGGCGGGTCCTCGCACACGCCCGGGTGCATGCGCTCGAGCACCCGCTGGAGGTCCGCGTAGCCGGGCCGCAAGCCGAGCTTGCGACGGGCGAACAGTGCCTCGCGCCAGTCGGTCATTCGGCCGCTGCCTCCACGCGCTGCTCGTAGCCACCGAGCAGGCGAAGCATCAACGCCAGCTGCTCGCGCATCTCGAGCCGGCTGACGATCCGATCGACCATGCCGTGATCGAGCAAGAACTCGCTACGCTGGAAGCCCTCGGGCAGCTCCTGCCCGATCGTCTGCTGGATCACTCGCGGTCCGGCGAAGCCGATCAGCGCCTTGGGCTCGGCCACGATCACGTCGCCGAGGAACGCGAAGCTGGCCGCCACACCCCCGGTGGTCGGGTGCAGCAGCACGGACACGTAGGGAACCCTGGCCTCGCGCAGCCTCGCGCGCGCGGCCGAGGTCTTGGCCATCTGCATGAGCGACAAGATGCCCTCCTGCATGCGGGCGCCACCCGAGGCCGAGAACACCAGCGCGGGGATCCGCTGCTCGTAGGCGCGCTCGAACACACGCGCGACCTTCTCGCCGACGACCGAGCCCATCGAGCCACCCATGAACTCGAACGCGAAGAAGCCGATCGACACGGGGATGCCGTCGATCGCCGCCCGCCCGCTGACGAACGCGTCGTTGCGGCCGACCTTGGCGACGGTCGACTCGATTCGCTTGCGGTAGCTCTTCTCGTCGGTGAAGCCGAGTGGATCGCCAGGGCCGATGTCGAGGTCGAGCTCCTCCCAGCTGCCCTCGTCGATCGTCGCCGCGATGCGCTCGTCGGTCGGCATCACGTGGTGGTGACCGCACACCGGACAGACGCGCAGGTTCTGAACCAGCTCGTCCGTGTAGGTAATTTCGCCACAGGACTCGCACTTGGTCCACAAACCCGCGGGGACCGAGACCTTGCCTCCGGGTTGGGGCCGCTCGAGGGGGTCTTTCTTGCGTCGCCACCAGGCCATGGTCGTGCTCCTCTCGCTGGGATCCAGCTGGGCTGTAGTGCTTCCGCGGGCGGAGGAACCGGTCGCGCCGATCGGTAAAAAATCCCTCTCGCGCCGCAGCGGGGGTATCATCTACGGCGTACCTCGTGCTGGCAAGCTGGCCTCGTTGGGCAGCCAGTGAGGCTTGGTCGGCCTGCCGAGGGCGAATGGGCATCGTCAGCCGCCCGCGGCTGATGGGGGTTCGAGGCGGTTCTCTCGTGACGAGCACTCGGGTCGGAGCAGGGACGGAGTCCAGGACGCCCGGGCACATCGCCCAGGGGCGCCGGAACGACGCAGCGTCCTGCTCGCCTCGGGGTGCCGGGAGGATCCAATGAGCGCCGCGAGTGATCGCCGTGGCAGCGACCGCGAGGGCTTTGGCGAGGTCGTGGCGGGACCATGGACCGGCAGCGAGCTGATCGAGCACGCGCCCGACGAGATCGGGTCCGAGCGCTCGCACCGGCTGCCTCAAGGCGCGCTGGCGTCGATCGCCCGGGCCCTGCAGAACATCTTCGAGCGCTATAGCGGCACCGTGATGCGCAGGATCGTCGGCTCGTCCGACGAGTACGGCGTCGACGGCCTCTACGTGGCGATGATCCTGATGCGCGAGCGCGACGCCTGGCCGGTCCTGCGCAGCGAGGATCGTCAGGCGCTCGATCTCGCCGGTCGGCTGATGTCCGGCTTTGCGATGCTGCCGAGCACCAACTACATGCAGGTGCCCTCGGCCGATGTCGAGGTGCTCGTCGATCGCATCCTCGCCGCGATCGCGACCTGGTCGCGCACCCGCCTGATCCCCGATCTCAAGCGCGAGTACATGGCGTTGCTCGAAGAGTACGCCGATCGGCTCGGGCCGATGCTCGAGGTCCGCCGGACCGAGTCGGCGCCAACCGATCCTCGCTCGCTGCGGCCGGCGGTGACGATCACGCTGATGGAGGCGTTCGAGCGCTGGCTGGCGACCGACAGCGCGATGCCCTCCCGGCGCGCGATGCTGGGCATTTTGGACAATTTGTTCGGATAGCGGACCCGCCTCGGGCTTTGTCGGCCCGACCCTTTGCAGCGACCCGAGCAGCCTGGTAAGTCCGGCCCCCATGAGCCTGACCTACGCGAGCGCGGGCGTGGACATCGAGGCCGGCAACGAGGCCGTACGACGGATCAAGGCGCTGGTCGAGACAACTCGCCGGCCCGAGCAGATCGACGGCCTCGGCGGGTTCGCGGGGCTGATGGCGCTGCCGACCGGGCTGCGCGAGCCGGTGCTGGTCTCGTGCACGGACGGGGTCGGGACCAAGCTGCTCGTCGCCATCGCGCTCGATCGCCACGACACGGTCGGCATCGACCTCGTCGCGATGAACGTCAACGACCTGCTGTGCACCGGCGGGGCGCCGCTCTTCCTGCTCGACTACGTGGCGACCGGAAAGCTCGAGCCCGGACAGATCGAGCAGATCGTCGCTGGCGTGGTCGCGGGCTGCCGGCAGGCCGGCTGCACGCTGCTCGGGGGCGAGACCGCCGAGCTCCCGGGCATGTACGCGCCGGGTCACTACGATCTCGCGGCCACGGCCGTCGGCGTGGTCGAGCGATCGCAGATCTGGGGACCGCAGCGCAGCCGTGCCGGCGACGTGGTGATCGGCCTGCCGAGCTCGGGCCTGCACAGCAACGGCTACTCGCTCGCCCGCAAGGCCCTGCTCGATCCCGAGTTCGGCGGCTTCGACCTCGCCGATCTGCTGCCGGGCTCGCGCGTCAGCGTCGGCGAGGCGCTGCTCGAGCCGACCCGGATCTACGAGCCAGCCTTCGCCGCGCTGCGAAAGCTCCCCGAGGGATCGGTCCACGCCGCCGCGCACATCACCGGTGGCGGCCTGATCGAGAACCCTCCCCGCGCAATCACGGACGACCTCGCGCTCGAGCTCGACCTCGGCGCGGTCGAGCTGCCGCCAGTGATCGCCGCGATCACTGCCTGTGGGGTCCCACGCGACGAGCTCCTGCGGACCTTCAACTGCGGTGTCGGCATGATCCTGCTCGTCGATCCCGAGCACGTCGACGCGGTCGCGCGCGCGTGCGAGGCTGCCGGACAGCCTGGGCAGGTGCTCGGGCGGGTGGTCGCGCGCGCGAGCGCCGATGCCCCTTCGGTGCGGATTCATGGGGCCCCCGGCTGAGCCGGGGTCCGGGCTGAACCGCTGCCCCCGGTCGCCACGGGAACACCCTGCTTGGCTGCGGCAACGACCAACCACTACGACCTGATCGTGCTCGGCACCGACATCGCCGGGCTGGTCGCCGCTGCCTTGGTCGCGCGACGAGGCAAGCGGGTGCTGGTCATCCCGCACGGCCCGGTCGAGGGGATCTATCGGCTCAACCGCCGCCCGCTGCCGCTCGACACCGCGCCCTTGCTGCACCTCGACTGTCCGGCCGTGCGCCGGGTGTTCGACGAGCTGGGCTTGCTGACCCAGGTCCGCCGCGAGCACCGAGTCATCGAGGAGCTGACCCATTGGGTGCTGCCCAATCATCGACTCGACGCGGAGCCGCTGCAGCACAACTGGGCGCAGGAGGTCGAGCGCGAGTGGCCCGGCGAGCCGATCCCGGCCGCCTGGGAGCTGCGCAGGCAGTGGAGCGAGGCGACCGACGAGTTGCTCGACGAACTGCTCGGATCCGACAACGCGCTGGTCGCCGATGGCTTTTGGGGCCGCCGCTTCTTGACCCGCGTGTCCGCCCAGCTGCCCGACGAGCGGGTCGACGAGCTCGAGCCGCTGCCGCCACACCACCCGATCCGCGAGGGCGCGCGGGCGATCGAGCCGTGGATCCAGCACCTGGTTCCGGCCCAGCTGGGAAAAGCCGCCAGCTTGCGTCTCGCCGGCCTGTGGGATCGCGGCCCGACCGATCGCGCGGGCGGGATGCCGGGCCTTCGCCAGATGCTGCTCCAGCGGATCCAGCTCAAGTCGGGCGAGGTCAAGCCGGCGCTGCGCGTGGCCGAGGTGCTGCTCAAGCGAGGCAAGGTCACCGGCATCAGCCTGCTCGGCAAGAACGACCGCTACGGCTGCAATCAGATGCTGATCGCCACCGATCCGCGCCGGCTGGTCGATGGCCCGCTGCTCCCGGAGCTGTTGCCCAAGCCCCTGCAGGTCAGCCTCGAGAACATCACCAGCGGTGCCCAGCGCTACCTGCTGCACCTCGAGATCGACGAGCGCGGCCTCGGTCCCGGGCTCGCGGGCATGGTCGTGTGCGTGCCCGAGCGCCTGCCGCCGATGGTGCCCGAGGCCAGCGAGCGCGGCTGGTTCGAGCGCGACGGCGCGGGCCTGATGTACCTGCGCATGAGCCCAGGCATGCGCGAGGGGACCCGGACGATCTCGGTAGTTCGCCTGATGGCCCCCGACGAGCCGCTCGAGGACGCCCGCGAGCGGATCCTCGACGAGCTCGAGCGTCGCGGCGTGCTGCCCTTTTGTCGGCCCTACCTCACCTTCGTCCACTCGCCGCACGACGGCCGCGAGGCCAGCGACGGGCTCGGTCGCCGGCTCGACGAGTACGGCACCGACACGGCCCTGCGCCTGCCGATGGATCCGCTCTATCGAACCAGCGGCGCCCCCCCGAGCCTCGGCGTCGGCCTGCTCCCCCACTCGTCGGGCATCAAGAACCTGTTCTTCGCGTCGCGGATGACCTATCCGGGGCTCGGGCTCGAGGGCGAGTTCGCGGCAGGCTGGGCCGCCGCGGGCACGGTCGTCGGCGCTGGTCGAGCCGGCCTCGGCCGCAATCTGTTCCTGGGCCGCGGCTGAGCTCCCACGCCCCTACCCCGGCACGAGTCGAGTATGCTCGCGCCGCTCATGCACGCTCGCACGCTCGCGCTCTTGCCCTTCGTGCTGCTCGCTTGCGGCAAGCCGGCGACGCCGGCCGAGCGCAAGGCCCCGCGCAAGCTCGAAGACGAGACCGAGCTCGAGGTCCATCGCAAGGACGAGGCCGAGCGCGAGGCGAAGAAGTCCGAGTCACCTGGGACTAAGACGCTGCAAAGGCAGCCCGCGTGGCAGCGTCAGCCGCCGCAGATGCCCGAGCGCTTCGCTGCATTCGCGCAGCCCGACCTCGCCGCGCTCGAGGGCTTTTGGATCGTCGCCAGCGACATCGAAGGCCAGCGTGAGCTGTGGATCGTCGAGGACCAGGGCCACAAGGTCACGATCGTCGATGCTCGCGGCAACGAGCGCCTACACGGGCTCGCGCTGCTCAGCCCCTGCTCGGTCCAGGTCACCAACGAGTATGGCCGCACCCGCGCCCGCAGCTTCGCGTGGGTCGGCGAGACGCTCTTTCTGCACGCCAAGGGCGGCGTCGCGCTAGCCGGTCCCGACGACGAGCTGATCGCCTGCATCGGCTCGCAGACCATCACCGTCGGCGCAGACGGCAAGTGCACCGCGTTCAGCGAGCTGCTCGGGGTCTGGCGCGAGGACGCCGAGCCTTGTGAGCGGATCCCCGCGGGCGAGCAGCCGGCCCGGCTCGAGCTCGCCGAGCGGGAGCTCATCGCGGGTGAAGGCGGCGTATGGCTCGACGCGACCAGCTCGGCCAACCCAGCGCAGCGCTTCGCGGACCGAGCGAGCGCCGAAGCAGCGCTCGCGTCCGCACCGACCCCCGCCGATCCGAGCACGGCTACGCCGACCGCCCCCCCTGCCCCGACCCCCTGATCAAGCCCCCTTGGTCGGGTATGCGACGTGCCCGAGCACGGCCGCCCGCTTCGCTCCCGTCACCCGCGGCAGCGAGCTCGGCAGCCCAGCCAGCGTGCGCGCAGCGATCAAGGCGACCGCCGCAGGCTCGTGATGGCTAGCCGCGAACACCCCCTGCTCCGCCCGCTCGACCGGCAGCTTCCCGACCGCCTCCCGAACCAGGCGAACCAAGTTGGGGTTCTTCGCGCCCCCGCCGGTCAGCAGCACTTCGGACACGTCGCCACACTCGGCGGCCGCTCGAGCGATCGCGTGGGCCGTGACCGCCAGCAGCGAGGTCAGCAGATCGCGATCGCCGAGCTCCGCGAAGCGCTCGCGCAGCCGCTCGGCGTAGTCCAAGCCAAAGTCCTCGCGCCCGGTCGAGCGCGGCGGCGGCTTGGCGAAGAAGGGATGCGCGAACACGTAGTCGAGCACGCTCTCGACCACCTTGCCGCCACGGCTGAGCACGCCGTCGCGGTCGTACTCGAGGTCGCCGCCGCTGACCCGTCGGCACACGTAGTCGGTGATCATCATGCCCGGGCCGATGTCGTAACCAACCACGCGATCGAGATCGGCGGTCACGTGGGTCACGTTGGCGATCCCGCCGACATTGACGATCAGCCGCCCAGCGTGCTCGGCCGGCGTGAAGAACCAGTGCGCGAAGGGGACGATCGGCGCCCCCTCGCCGCCGTGGAACATGTCGGCCGCGCGGAGATCGGCGACGACCGGCTTGCCCAGCGCCTCGGCGAGCACGCTGGAGCTGCCGATCTGCAAGGTGTTGGGCGTCTGGTGCCCGGCCGCCTTGGCGCTCGGCGGACCGTGCCAGACCGTCTGCCCGTGCATGCCGACGACGCTCGCTCGATCCCAGCCACGCAGGCGCTGGACCGCGTCCGCATAGCGGCGCGGCAGCTCGGCGTGCAGCTCGGACAGGCGCGCGACGGTCAGCCGCATCGGGTCGGTGAGCTCCCGCTGCAGCTCGCGCTCGAAGGGCACGAACACGTGATCGAGCACGCGCGGCTCGTGGCGCTCGTGCACGCCCTCGAGCTCGAGCAGCACCGCATCGACGCCGTCGCCGGAGGTCCCGCTCATGATGCCGATCGCGCTGAAGGTCTGTGGGTGGGTCATCGCTCGTCCTCCCGCGGGCGCCGAGCCCGGCTCAGCAGGCTCTCGAGCTCCTCGATCGCTCGCTCTCCCCCACGGGCCTGAAGGACCATCCGCGCGCTGGCCAGCGCGAAGGGATGCGCGTCTGCGACCGCGACACCGACGCCGACAGCGTCGAACACCGGCGCATCGTCGACGCCGTCGCCGATGTGGAGCACCTGATCGGGTCCGACCGCGTACTCGAGCAGGACCTCGTGTAGCGCCACGAGCTTGTCGCGGATGCCCAACCAGCGAACCGGGCAGCGGAGGTGCTCCATCCGGCGTCGCGCGACCTCGGTCCCGTTGCGGGACAGCGGGACGGTCTTGATGTCCGCGCGAGCCAGACGAAGCAGCGCCTCGCCGTCGCGCACGCTGTAACGCTGAACCCAGCCGACGCTCTCCCCAGCCCACCAGGTGGTCGCATCGGTCAGGGTGCCGTCGATGTCGAAGGTGACCACCTCGACACGCGCGAGTCGCCCGGCGAGGCCTTCGCCGAGCACGGAGGTGGGGTCCGCGGCCGCAGTCATGCCCAGAGCTTACCCGGACGTGCCCGAGCCCGCGCCAAACTGGCAGATTCCACGGCATCCGCCGACGGGCCCGAGGGCCGTCCGGTGACGGCGCGCAGCGGCGTGGACGTCGTTCGAGATCCTACGCTCGCGTCGCACACAACAGCACGTTGTGTCGGCCCGAGGATCACTCATCGGATTGACCTGTCCGACGATGTGGGAAATGGCCGCGGGTGTGCATATTTGGATTCGCACCAGCGATTCGTATCCGAGCCTGATCCGGGCCTGATCATTGCGATGTATCCGCGCGTGCGATCGTGATCATCGAAATCGTCCGTGTCGGTTTGATCGATCGTGCAATTGCAGCGCCGACCGGGTACCTTGATCATCGATTCGAAGCTGCGTGGTCGTTGGGTCGCGTGGTGACCCGACGTCGATATTCCCCTCGTCAGCCCGCTCGGGCTGAATGGTCATCTTGGAGGTCCTGTCGTGCGATTCCTGCCCACCCTCGTTGCCTGCGCTCTCGCGCTGTCGCTCTCCACCCCCGCGTTCGCATTCGAGCCCGACGATCCCGACGCCTATGCGAATACCGCCATGCCGATGATCGACGCGCTGATCGCCGAGCATCCCGAGCTCGCCGAATTGTTCGACACGGTCCATCGCTTCGAATGGTATGTGCCGGTGCCGGGCGGCGAGGTCGTCCACGTGACCGAGAGCTGGTCCGTGCGGGCGCAATTCCGATTTCCGCGGCGGGCCGCGATGAGCATGTCGGGGCCGATCACCAACAACCAGATTCTCAATGTCGAGATCCCTGGCTACGACATGGGGCAGCGCTTCGCCGAGCGTGGTTACTTTCATTACGCCGTCGACATGGTCGGCTATGGCGACAGCTCGCGGCCACCGGACGGCTCGCAGCTGACCGTCGACGCTCAGATCGTGCCGATGCAGCGAATCCTGCAGTTCGCGCGCGCGCGCAGCAAGGCCAAGCAGGTCGACCTGGTCTCCGAATCGATCGGTGGCGCCGTTTCGCTGATGCTCGCCGAGGATCCCGTCCAGGTCCGCTCGGTGACCGTCTCGACCATCCTCTACAAGGAGATTTCGGCGTTCGGCGCAGCCGCCAACGGCGACCCGGGCTTCGAGGCGTTCCTGCTCTCGCAGCCCGACGGCTACGTGCCCTACGCCGACTACACCCCCTACTCGGTGTGGTCGCCACCCGACGTGCAGGCGTGGTTCGCCGCCACGCAGCCCGATCTCTACCCGACTGGGCCCTTCCTCGCGCTGATCGACGCGATTCGAGACGACGCGTTCCCCTACGCTGGCTACGACATCAGCGGCGTCTCCGACGAGGTCGAGTACCTGGTGCTGGTCGGCAACGACTTCATCTCGACCCCGCTCGACGCCGAGATCCTGGCCACCGAGCTGGGGGCTGACCTAATCACGCTCGACAGCCCCTTCGCCGACACCGAGACTTTCCCGCCGCCGGGCCATACGCCGCGACTGGAGACGATCGAGGTCGCCGACGCCTATTGGGACGCGGTGTTCGATTTCATCGACCCAGCCCAATAGTGAGGGCGGCCCTGGTTCGCGGGAGACGAGCGCCCCTCGGCTCCCGCGCGCCGCCGAGTGAACCCACTCAGCCCGATGCGGACGACGAGATAATTCGGTTGGTGTGCGCTCGCGCCACCAGTAGGGTGGTTAGTGGCTCGAGGCGAGCCGTGTTCGGCGACAAGGAGTCAGCCATGGCGCAGCTGTATCGAATCATCGACGAGTTCGATCCCATTCGTCTGCTCGTACAGGTGTCGGCAACGACCGACGAGAACCTCCGCGAGCACCTCGCGGCGCAGAGCGCCGATCTCGAGCATTTGCTCGCGACCGAGCGCCGGACCCTCATCGTGATCGACGCTTCGCTCGGACCCCGTCCGACGGCGACGCAGCGAAAGATGCGAGCAGATTGGATCAACACCGAAGCCGAGCGCCTGGCCAAGACCTGCGTAGGGGTCGCGTTCGTGGTCCCCTCCCCGCTCGTGCGTGGTGCCCTGACCGCGATCTTCTGGGTCGCACAATTGCCCGTGCCGCACACGGTGCATGGATCGATCGAGAAGGCGCTCGCGTGGGCAATCCAGCAGCTCGACCAAGCCGGCATGCCGGTCCCGCCGCTGCTGCGCGAGCACGGAGCGGCCGCGGTCGCACCCGAGATCGCCGACGCGCGAGCGTGAGCTCGTCGACCTCCGCAGCCCAGGGCCCTGGCCGGCGCTCCGGTCGAGCAGCCTACCAATGCGCGGAAACTCCGCCCGCCGCGAGTCCGGTGCGGTAGCTTGGCGCCGTGCTCGGAAAGACGTCGATCAGCGAGACAGGGAGCCTCGGCCAACAGTCAGCGGCCAGGAGCGACTCGAGCACGGTCGCGCTCGCGCTGGTGCCCCCTGCGTATGGAATCGAGTTCGCCGATCGCCATCGCGCCGAGCCGGTCGAGCCACGGCACTCGACTCCGGTCGGGGTCGTCCAGCGGATGGAGAAGGCCGGCTCGGACGACAAAAAGCAAGACGGACCCAAGCAGGACGACGAGGATGAAGAAGACGACGGTCGGATCGCCTTGCAGCTCGGCAACCGCCCCTTGGCCGGCCTGCTCGGAGTGGGGGCCAAAGTCACCGCAGGAGCCGATGAGGCGCAGAGGTACGCGAACGTGATCGGCGAAGCCGAGGCTGCCCTGGATGAATCGGGAGATATCACGCAAGGCTTCGTGGGAGCGCTGTCGAACGCGCTGCGCGGCCGCCTGACCGAGGTTCGACTCCAGACCCCCGACGACGACGCCGAATTCATCGGCGGATACAACCCGCGCGAGCGAACGATCGACATCGGGATCGCTAGCGAAGTACTGGCGGCCGCCGTCGAGCAGCAAGGGACGGGCACGGCCGGAGAGAACCTGCTCGGAACCATCCTCCACGAGTTCACCCATGCGTTCGACATGGGCGTGATTGGCAATCGGATCTACCGACGGCAGGCCCGGGACCGCCTCGCGGCCGCGCTCCCCCTGCAAGGGAGCCAGAATCAGCTCGAGGCACGCATCTCTGCGATCAAGGACACCGTCGGATTGATCGATCCCCACGTGGACCACACGATCATGCAGAGCATCCTCGAAGGAAATCACGAGTCGCTGCTCACCGAGATCATCGCCAACGTCGCGGAAGCGAGCGCAGCCAACGATCCTGTGGCGGTGTTGCTCCGCAACGAGCACCTTCAGCAGCGCGATAACGAGAGCGAGCAGGCTTACCAACAGCGGGTGACGCAGGGCTGGGATCGGCTGATGGCGTCCGTGATCACGCCCTACATGGCCGGGCTAACCCACGACGACACCGTCCCCAAGCCGATCCGGGACTACTTCGTCAACGCCATGCTGCTGAAGATCCCGACCAGCGGAGCCGAGCTGTGGGCAGAGATCGCCGAGCGCCGTGCCCGTGCCCAACAAGCGATCCTAGCGTTCCTGCAGAACGCGAACGTCGCGGACGAGGATGACGACGAGAATGATGGCCAGGACTCCAAGGACTCCAAGGACTCCAAGGAAAACGCGAAGAACTGACGCGAGGCGACCGCTCGCCTATGCGAGCGCGGTCGAGTGCCGGCTGCAGATCGTGAACCGAGCAGACGAAGCTCAGATCGCTTTTTCGACCTTACTGATCAGCTCGTCGAGCTGGAAGGGCTTGGTCACGTAGTACTTGGCCCCAACGTTGATGCCCTCGACGACGCTGCGGGGATCGTTCTTGGCGGTCAGGAAGATGACGGGCACCGAGCGGGTGCTGTCGTTGCGCTTGATCGCCTTGACGAAGGTCATGCCGTCGAGCCGCGGCATCATGATGTCGGCGATGATCAGATCGGGCCGCTCGCGCTCGAGCGCCGTGAGCCCGGCGAGGCCGTCGTCGACCTGCGTGACGCGATAGCCCCGAGCCGTCAGCGCCTTGCCGAGCAGGGTCTGAACCGCGGGGTCGTCTTCGACGATGAGGATGTGCTCGCCAGCCACGCGGTCACGCTATCAGACCCAGGCCGACGCAGGCCAGACCGGGGTTCGACCCGGCTACTCGGCAGGCTCGGCAGCGAGCAGGTCCGCCATCGAGCGCGCACACGCAGCCTCGACCTCGTCGACGTGCATGCGCTCCAACGAGGTAACTCCGCCATTTCGCCAGCGGCGCAGCTCGACCTCGACGAGCCGATCCTCACCTGCTTGGATTCGCTCGCGACGAACGACCAGGTGCGACCCATCCAACCAGCTGCCGCTGTTGCCATAAATGACACCGCCACGGCGCTGTACGCTGCCGTGGTGGCTGTGGCCCATCAGCACGATCCGGGTACCCGTGACCTCGCCGACACTCGACGCGACCTCGAGCATGTCGCGGGCGACGTTGCGAGGTGAACGGCGACGCTTGACGCCCAAGGCTGCGAGCACGCCCAAGATCCCGCCGATCAGCACTCCCAGCCACAGCGAGCCGCCGAACAGCTGGAAGAGCAGCGGCACCAGAGTCAGCGGCAACATGACCGAGAGCACGAGATCGAGCGCCGTCACCGAGAGCACGCCCCACACGCTCGCCGAGCTGGGCGGCGGAGCCATGTTCTGCAGGGCCGTCAGCGCGCTCATCTGCAAGCCCGCGTTCTTGGCCACCTTGGCGAGCCGTTCTTCGTGACGGGTGCGCCCCTCGACGTCGACACGACCCCCGCGAGCCCACAACGCCAGCATGCCGCCGACCATCCGCAGGTACAGGAACAGCACCCGGATCATGAAGCGCCAGCCACGAGCGACCGCCCAACGCACGTAATCCAGCGTGGTGAAGCGGTCGGCCGCGTCGTAGTCGATCTCGGGCATCAAGTTGGTGAAGCGCCGCGTGGCGACCTCGGCGACGCTCTTGACCAGGCTCCCGCCGCGCGTCGGCGAGAGCTGAGCGTGGGTCGAGCAGGCCGCGTCGAACAGGTGCCCGTGCTCGATCCACGCACCTCCCTCGCGCACGAACCAAGGCACGAAGCGGACGCTGCCTGGTCGAACCTCGTCGAGCGTGGTCACGCCGGTCGCCGTGATGCCCTGAGCGTCGGCCTTGCCGAGCGCGCCTTCGAGCCGCTCGGCCATCGCCCTGCACACGGCTGGATAGAGGAATTCGGCGTCGTGGTTGCCGGCCACGAACACGATCGAGTTGCCGGCCTCGAGAAAGGAGATCAGCGCATCCTCGACGCCTGGGTACTCGTCGAGCACCCGATGCAGACGCTCGACCGCGAGCCGCTCGGGATCCTGCTGGCCATCACCGATCTCGATGTTCCAAAAGTCGATGAAGTCGCCGTTGACGACCAGCTGCCAGGTACCGGTCCGCGCGTAGTGATCGAGGAACTGCGGCAGGCTCTCGTCGATCCGCGCCGCCAAGTGCACGTACTCGCCGCGGGTCCTCGGCTTGAGGTGCGAGCCGAGGTGGAGATCGCTGATCAGCAACAGATCCCGCACGCCCCGAAAGGATAGTCGTTTGTACGAGCGCTCCCAATCCCTCGCCTGCTAGGGCGGCGTCCGGGGCCCTGGGACGAAGATGCTGAGCGTGCTCAGGGTCACCGGCCCATGCGCCTCGGGTGCCGACACCCGGCGCCCGATTGGCTCCGCGCGTGGCCGTTTCCGACGCCGCCCTTGCAGGCAAGCGCTTGGGAGCGCTCGTATAGAAGTAGTGTGGTATAGGGGCCGCGCGCGCGAGCACAGGCTGGCCTGGGCGGGTTAGCCGCAGCGCAGCGGAGTTCGCCATGATCAAGATCCTCGCCTTCTTCGCCCTGGTCGCCATCTCGGTCGGCCTGTTCGCCCGGACCCTGAACAAGATGGTCCACATCGTCGCGCTCGGGCGGCCGGCCAACCTGCAGGAGACCTGGGGCGAGCGCATCGCCAGCTTGATGACCTTCTTCTTCGGTCAGAAGAAGGTCACCGAGGAGCCCCGCAGCTGGCACCACCTCGCGCTCTACTGGGGCTTCTTGGTCCTGCAGATCGGTCTGCTCGACATGATGATCTCCGGGCTGTTCGGCGAGCTCGGCTTC